>CAZHOC010000231.1:0-7208 GCA_964534295.1 uncultured Bacteroidia bacterium
ACCAAGGGAGTAATCGCTGCAGATTATAAAATGAAGTTCGCTAAGTAGCATAGACTAGCATTTTTTAAGTATTGACCCTTTATTACTTTGGGACTCTTTTGTAATCAAAAGCAGTTCAATCGTCGATCTGTTTTTTTATTTGTCATGTTAATTATTTCCATTAAGATGCCTTTATTCGGTTCATCTTACTACTACTGCAATGGAAATTAAACCTGAGATTCCTAATCTGGAATCCTATAGCGAAGAACAACTTCCCATAGCCAAGCATAAGCTTCACAGTTGGCCGCACTTTCTCGGATTATATGCTGGAGAACATGTTGCTGCCACCGAATTTGTCATCGGAGCCACTTTCGTTTCCCTCGGTGCCAAGACGGGGGATATACTGTTGGGGCTTTTGATTGGTAATATCCTCGCCATCCTAAGTTGGACCTTGATCACCACACCCATAGCGGTCGAAACTCGGCTTAGCCTCTATACCTATCTCAATAAAATTGCGGGTGATTCGATGACCAAGCTCTACAACTGGGCCAATGTCATCATCTTTACCGTGATCTCGGCTGCAATGATTACAGTCTCTTCGACGGCGGTGCGTTTTGCCTTTAATATTCCTGCTCAGCTCAATTGGTATCCCAGCAACGCTTGGTTTGTGTTGGTGGTCCTCGCTGTAGGCATAATCGTTGTCCTGGTGGCGATGTATGGCTTTAAAGCAGTTTCAGACTTCTCTGGCATTTGTGCGCCTTGGTTATTTGTGATGTTTGCCAGCGGCGCTTTGGTGCTAATGCCCGCATTGAGTGAGTCGGTTTTGGGGTGGACCTTCCTAGAAGGCTGGGGAGATTTTGTCGAGATTGGTGATCTCTCTATTTGGACAGGGATAAATAGCGATGGAGAAAGTGGTATTGGGCTATTAGAAGTAATTGGCTTTGCTTGGGCTGCCAATACCATCACACACTTTGGATTGATCGATATGGCTCTGCTCCGCTACGCAAAGAAGAAATCCTATGGCCTTGCCACGAGTTCTGGGATGCTCTTTGGGCATTATATCGCATGGATTGCGGCGGGTATTATGGGGGCAGGGGCTGCGGTCTTGTTGCAAAAAGAAATCGTTGATCTTGATCCGGGAGATGTGGCCTACTATGCCTTGGGGCTTTCAGGCTTTGTGATTGTAATTATTGCCGGCTGGACTACGGCCAACGCAAATCTATACCGTGCAGGTTTGGCGGCTCAGGCGATTTTTACCCGCTATTCTCGCCAAAAAACCACCATGGCTGTCGGCATCGTTACGGTTATTGTGGCTTGCTTTCCCTTTGTGTTTTCCCAGATTTTGCCTCTCTTAACCTATGCGGGTCTTTTGGTTGTGCCGGTAGGGGCTATCGTCTTCGCCGAACACCAGATTTTTCCCCGTATCGGTCTGACGCGTTATTGGGCATCCTATCGCAAACTCACTCATAGCACGCCAGCAGTCGCTTCTTGGGGGCTCGGTTTGGTGTTTGGGTTTGGACTCAATTTCCTTGATGTGATGTCCTTTTATTATCTCTTTATCCCCACTTGGGTATTTACCATTCTTGTCTACACTCTTTTGGCCAAGCAATATGGGGCGGACAAAGATTATCCGGAAGAACAGCAAGCTGCTCAAAAATTTGATCAGGTAGTAGAGGCCTTTCAGGCACAGCAGTTTGAAAGTTTACAAGAGCCAATAAAGGATACCTCTGTCCTCAATAAAATCTTGCGAATTGTTTCTATCGCTAGCTTGGGAATCACCTTAATCCTCGCTGGTATCGTGATGTTTGATAGTCCCGATATAGCCACTTACGAAGCGAATCGAGAAGTCTTTTATCAGTATGGCTTTATTTGCACCTTAAGCTATTTCGCTTCCGCATATTGGGCCCTTCGGCGGACTCAAAGTCTTAATCAGTAATTCGACCATCTCCTTCTTTTTTACTGCTTCGCAGAACGCTCATCTCTTTTGGAATGAAGAAAATGAAAGAATCTATTCCCCTTCGTCAAAAAAATCTTAGCCTACTTCCTTCAAGCCTTTCGGTTCCTTCCTATGATAGGAGCCAAATCACAGCAGGGATTGTTCATATTGGGGTAGGGGGATTTCATCGTGCCCATCAGGCTTACTATACCCATCGTCTGATGGAAAAAGGAATCGGTACAAATTGGGGGATATGTGGTGTAGGCTTGCGGGGAGGAGATAGAAAGATTAAAGAAGTCCTTGAAGAACAAGACTACTTATACACCCTCATTGTCCGCCATCCTGATGGTAGAGTTGAAAATGAGGTAATTGGGTCTATTGTAGACTTCTTGCTGAGTGCCGATGATGCCGAAGCTATAATCGAAAAACTCGCCAGTCCTGAAATCAAGATTGTCTCTCTTACCATAACGGAAGGAGGTTATAATTTCAATCCGACGACGGCTGAGTTTGACTTTGACAATCAGGATGTTCAATATGAATTAGCTCATCCTGAAAGTCCCCAGACAGTATTCGGTTTTCTTTGTGCTGGGCTAAAAAAACGGATGGAAGCAGGGATACCAGCTTTCACGATACAATCCTGCGATAATCTTCAACACAATGGAGCGGTCGCAAAAAAAATGCTGCTCGCTTTTGCCAATCGCTTGGATTCAAAATTAGCAGAGTGGATTGAAACCAATGTTTCTTTTCCCAATGCCATGGTGGATCGCATTACTCCGGTTTCAACTTCTTTAGATATCGAGTATCTCGAATCTACCCTATCTCTGAGTGATAAATGGCCTGTCACTTGCGAACCCTTTTGCCAATGGGTGATAGAGGATAATTTTTCCGATAGCCGTCCAGATTGGGAGCAGGTGGGCGCTCAGTTTGTGCCTGATGTAACGCCCTACGAAAAGATGAAGATTCGCCTGCTTAATGCCGGACATTCTGTATTAGGTCTGCTAGGCTCACTTTATGGCTATGATACCATTGACGCCTGTATGCAAGATTCGCTCTTTGTAAAGTTTCTCCGTCAATTTATGGATATAGAGGCGACACCAGTGCTAGATCCGGTGCCAGGCATCGATTTAGACTCTTACAAGGATAGTCTCTTAGAGCGCTTTGCCAATCCCAATATCAAAGATAAACTATCAAGGATCTGCCTCGAGAGTTCAGCGAAGCTGCCCAAATTTTTAATCCCTACTATCAGGGAGAACTTGCTTAGGGAAGGCAGTATAGAATATGCCACCTTAGTCTTGGCTGCTTGGTGCTATTATAGCGATAAGGGCGTAGATCAGCACGGGCGAGAACTAGAGATTATCGATGCAATGAAGGAAACGCTCCATCTCGCGGCTTCTCAAAGCGAGGCAGATAAAAATGCTTTTTTGAAGTTGACGGCCATTTTTGGGGATTTAGGGGCAAACCCTCATTTTGTCGCTCAGTATCAATCTTTGCTTGCGCTTATTTATGATAATCCCAATACCATGATTCACATGCAACAAATCATCCAAAACAAAGGCTCCGAAATCAATACCTGAATACTGTATAATTCTCCCCAGAAAACTTTCATCATCTCCCTGTAACTTAGTTTCTGCAAGAATTAATCATGAAGACGTAAAAGTTTTGCCTTGAAAGGGCGTCTAAGTAATAAATCGTCGCAAAAGCAAAGCTTTTATCAGTTTATGCAAAGCAATCGATTTGCGCTAAGAAGAAAATCACAATAAAATTGTGACCTTCATTTTCTTTGTTGTCAGAATAATAGAAGCGATTCGTTCGTTGATAGTATCCAAAATGCTTGCAAAATCTGCTTTGTGCGAAGCATGTTGCAACATAATCGAGACACATCACGAAAGCATGTTATATCGTAATCGTTTTCGTTAAGTTATTTTAAACAAAAGGTGAATTTATCGCGTTTTATCCTTGGAAAACAACGCATTAGCTGTTAAATTTGCAGCAGATATTAGGTTTAGTCTGTCAAAAAAGTATTTATGACCTCTCAAGAGCTTCACTCAAAACTTCAGGTAACTAAAAGCTTCCTGAATCGCGAAATTGTGCGCAACAAAACGAACCAAAATTCTGTGTTGTCGTTTCGCGAAATTGGTAACAAACTGGACATGATCCACGAGGCCGAGCGCGTAGGTATCCGCAACTTAGGCGAGTACCAAAGCCGCAAGCTTAGCCGCATGATTGCTCAAATCGAGCAACTGAAAGATGTGAACATGAACTAATTCGATTAGTTCCATGCAAAAAAATAGAGAAGAGAGGCACTAGCTTCTCTTTTCTTTTTTTATATCCCTGAATAGTCAATATATTTGACGTCAAATTCTGTCAAATAAATTATGGAAGCCGGAATTATCTCCTACGTTCCTATTTTCGTCCTGATCCTCATCGCTATCGTTGTGGGGATTCTGCTGACCTCATTGTCCCGCCTTTTGGGACCCTATCGTCCTGACTCGATCAAAGAGCAGGTGTATGAGAGTGGTATGGACCCAGTAGGAACCGCACACGAACGTTTTAAAGTAAAGTTTTACCTCGTTGCGATGTTGTTTATCCTATTCGATATCGAGGTAGTCTTTATGTACCCTTGGGCGGTACAGTTCAAAGAATTGATTCAGCTTACTGGTAGCCTATTTCCGTTTTTTGAGATGTTAGTATTCGTGCTCATCCTTTTTGTTGGCTATATTTATGTCTACAAAAAAGGTGGCCTAGAATGGTCCTAAACATTTATCAAAAGACAAGGTTGATTAGTATATATTAGAGAAATACTATGGGTTTAGAGAAAGCATTAGCTAAACAAGGATATCTTACCACTACGGTGGATTTTGTAACTAACTGGGCACGTGCCAACGCAATGTGGCCAATGCCGATGGGCTTAGCTTGCTGTGCGATTGAGATGATGGCATTTGCAGGACCTAAGTATGACGTATCTCGCTTTGGTAGTGAGGTAATGCGTTTTTCTCCTCGTCAGGCAGACTTGATGATCGTTGCCGGTTGGTGTACCTATAAAATGTCTCACGCTATCAAACGTATCTGGGACCAGATGCCAGATCCCAAATGGTGTGTTGCCATGGGAGCCTGTGCTTCTACTGGTGGTATGCACCGCGTTTACGGAGTAGTGCAAGGGGTTGATAACTTCCTTCCTGTTGACGTTTACATTCCAGGCTGTCCTCCTCGTCCAGAAGCGGTTATTCACGCGCTACAGACTATTCAGAAGAAAGTGGTAGACGAGCACTCTGTATTGATGGACTAAGTCCCCAATCAATTAGATCAAACGAATTTTGTATATAGCGGTGAGCCTCAGGCTTACCGCTTTTTTTTAGTCTTTACCCTTATGACTCCTTTATTGGAAGTACGTGCCCTCAGTCTGAGCTTTGAAGGTCAGCTGCTTTTTGAGGAGTTAGATTTTTCTTTATCCTCCGGAGAACTAAGCCTTGTGTATGGACCTGCTGCATCGGGCAAGTCTAGTCTCTTGGCTACGATTATGGGCTTGCCAACTCATGCGGAGGCAAAAGGGAAAATCGTTCTGCGCAGCAGTGATATCAAGCATCTCCCCACCGAAAAACGCGTCAAAGCTGGCTTGGCCTTCATTCCTGAAAATAGACCCATATTCCCTGAACTCAGTGTGCGTGATCATCTTCGTTTAGCGCAAAATCTAAATAGTGAGCTCCTTTCTCTTTTCCCCCTCTTCGAGGAACGCCATGCTCAATTAGCGGGAACCCTCTCCGGTGGAGAGCAGGCCGTTTTGAGCATCTTGATGCTTGAGCAGCTAAATCCTGATCTAATCTTGTGGGATATGCCGCTCAAAGGCCTAGCGCCCAACTGGGTTCAAAATATTTTTCGTATCATTCGACACTTCAAATCCAAAGGGACGGCCTTTTTATTGGCCGTGCAAAATCCTACCGCTTGGCAGGAATTTCAGCCGCAATTGCTACCCTTGGGAAACCTATAAGGATATGCTACACCAAACTCACCCCTTTTCTCTTTCTGATGGTTCGAGCCTCTTTGGCCAATCTTGGTCTCCAGAAGCAGAGCCTAAAGCGATCGTCTTATTGGTGCACGGCCTCGCCGAACACTCCAGTCGTTATCCCCATGTGGCGGAAAAAATGACAGCCGCTGGCCTTAAACTTATCGGCTATGACCAACGCTGGCATGGACGTTCTCCGGGAAAACGTGCCTATATCGAGCGTTTTGATAAGCTAATCAATGATCTGGGGGAGGTGTTCCAACAAGTACAAGCCGAACATCCGGACAAACCGATTTTTCTATACAGTCAGAGTTTAGGCGGGGCGGTAGTTAGTTTGTTCCTGATCCGTAAACAAGCCCCTGCCAAGGGAGCAGTGCTCAGTTCACCGGCTTTAAAAGTTGGAGACGATATCTCTCCATTTTTGATTAAACTATCAAAGTGGATCAATATGCTGGCTCCTAAGCTCAAGGTGCAGGCACTAAATAGCGACAATCTCTCTCGCGACAAGAAAGTGGTTGAAACTTATCTCAATGATCCTTTGGTGTATCCCGGGAAAAACTACGCCCGTACAGGTTATGAATCCTTACAAGCAATAGACGAAATTCAGGCTCGCATGGAAGAGTTTGATACGCCAGTATTGTTGCTTCATGGCAGTGAAGATGGATTGACCAATCCTGAAGGCAGTAAGCAGCTATATGCCCGAGCTAAGGTAGAAGATAAAACTTTACGTCTCTTCGAAGGTTGGTATCACGAACTACATAATGAACCCGAAGGAGCTAGTGTCATCGATGAAATTGTCAGCTGGATTGAAAAGAGAGTCTAGGTATAAACCATCATTGCAACTCAGTTTCCCCTTGTTCAAAAGACTAAGGGAGCTAAGGTTATTGTGTTTTGTGCTAGGACTTTCCCTGCTTACTGCCTGCACGCCTGCTAAAGAATCCCAATCCGCTGCTAAAGTAGGGGTAAGCGATAGTACGATCACGATTGGTTCGTGGGGTCCGCTCAGTGGCCCCGCTGCTGCTTGGGGATCTATGACACATGCGATGGACGCCTACTTCCAGCTCATCAATGAAGAGGGAGGTATTCATGGTCGGAAAATCAATTTTGTCTATAAAGATGATGGCTACGATCCCGCGCGCACGGTGCCTATCGTACGCGCTTTAGTAGAAGACGAACAAGCCTTTGCTTTGATTGGTGGATTAGGCACCAATACAGGCATGGCAGTATTGCCTTATATCGAATCTCAAGAGATTCCTTGGGTGAGTCCCGGCTCAGGTTCTGCTGCTTGGTCTG
>CAZHOC010000232.1:0-7194 GCA_964534295.1 uncultured Bacteroidia bacterium
CTTTGGTCAAAACGCAGGGGCAATTGGCGCGAGATAAGACCAAGAGAACTAACAAGAATACAATTTCCAATGGTCTTATCTCGCGCCAATTGCCCCTGCGTTTTGACCAAAGCAATAAGCCAAGTCCAATAACACTTAATGCAGCCAATAACCAGAACTCCTGCACGGTATAGAAATAGCCGATACCTTCTGCCATGCGACTGAGGTCCTCCCAGAACCAATCGAAACTGAGGGTAATCAATAGACTCATGCTCCCCAAAGCACCAATTATGAGATAACCATTATTGATTCCTTTGAGGCTTTTGAAGTAAGGCAAATTGCCAATGATATAGAGGCAACCAAACATGGCGATGTAGGCTGGTAGCATCCATTCCTCTAGGCCATCGCTCCAAATGCCAAGGCAAATAGTTAACGACAAAGGATAGAACCAATGATGAAAACGAGTGAAGTTTCCCTCTGGCTGCGTTTTGATAAGATTGAGGTAATAGGGAAGTCCTACTAGCAATAATCCCCAATAGGGCCAAGCGTTCTCCGAAGGATACTGATCATAGCCAACTATCGTAGCGTAATAAGTGATCCCCGCCAAAAACAGCAAGGAACTGATGGATGACTTCATCAGATACATGAGGGGAGCGATGAGGAGCATCCACAATAGCATAAATCCTCCCAAGTCTCCTTCGATATTATAAATCTGACTGATGAGAGAGATACTTGCTCCGACCCCAAAGATCAAAAAAGCGCTTGCTCCTTCCTTCCATGCAGTGTTTTCAGGCTTACGAAGGATTACATAGGCGCAAGCTGCCTGTCCGATTAAGAGAGGAATAAAAGCAAAAACCGATTTGATGGTTCTACTGAGATCGTCCCAATTATGAGCGATAATCAGGATGATGCCGAGCCCTACTAAGATTGCTCCAAGGATGGAGAAGATCACAAGCAGGCGATTTTGGGCGGGTTGTTTTTTCGCCTCATAATAGAGCCGAATGTCTTCCGCCTTTTGGGTGCTGATGAGCCCAGCTTCGACTAATTCTGGCAGGGCTTTTAAGATATCATTTGCCATAGGCTATAGGTGTGTCTGTTAACAAGATAGCATTATCTACGGCATTACATGAGGCTGAGATACAAGACAGGCTGACCAAATGGCCAGCCTGTAAATATCGGTTTATTGGAGTGAAAAGTGCCTAAACGGCGTCTAATCATCCTTTTTAGTCAATTGTCCAAGTCAGGTTTCCAGACAATAAGGCGTCTAGATCTCCACTACCTTTTTGTTCCACTGCGGCATTGAGTTGATCAAAAAGGAGATCTTCGTAACAAGGACGATCTGCTTCATATATCACCCCAAATGGACGTGGGAAAAAGTTTTCCTTGGTGCGAGGATCGTCAAAGAAACGAACTAGGATTTGCGCTTTGTACATGTCAGACTCATCGTGAATCCAAAGATCGTCAGGACTGTAGCCGTCTGCCATATTTACCACGCGTGGGCGCAAGCCGTCGATGATGATACCTTTTTCTACCTCACCCCCAAAGCGAAGTGGCTGCCCCTGCTCTAGGAACATGGCCGTATCAGACTTGGTCTTTTTGTCGGTAAAGGTGAAGAATGCACCATCATTGAAGATGTTACAGTTTTGATAGATCTCTAGGAAGGAAGCGCCTTTGTGCTCGTAGCTACGATGTAGCATAGCTTGCAAGTGCTTAGGATCGCGATCCATACTGCGAGCCACGAATGTCGCATCCGCTCCCATAGCTACCGCCAGAGGATTGATCGGATGGTCCAGCGAGCCCATAGGCGTAGACTTGGTAACCTTTGAGACTTCTGAGGTAGGAGAATACTGCCCTTTGGTCAGACCGTAGATCTGATTGTTAAAGAGCAACATATTGATGTTGAAGTTTCTCCGCAAGAAGTGCAGCAAGTGGTTACCCCCAATGGAAAGGCCATCGCCATCACCTGTAATCAGCCAAAGGCTCAGATCAGGATTGGCCATACGCAGACCAGAAGCTACCGCAGGCGCACGTCCGTGGATGGAGTGCATACCGTAGGTGTTCATATAATAAGGAAAGCGAGAAGAACAGCCGATACCGGAAATGATCGCTACTTCGTCTTTATTGAGCCCTAATTGGGCAAAAACGGTCTGTACTTGCTTCAGGATAGAGTAATCCCCACAACCTGGACACCAACGTACGTCTTGGTCCGTCGCAAAGTCTTTTGCTTTGAGCGGGGCTGCTCCATTACCGTTTGAATTTATTGTGAGATTCGCCATGAATTCTTTAGTCTTTTAGGCTTGAGCCAAAATGTCTCTCGCTGCTTGAGCAAGCTCTGCTTTTGTAATCGGAATACCTTGGATCTTATTGTAGCCTATGGCCGGAATCATGTATTGCTCCTTGATCAATTTGATCAATTGACCATTGTTGATCTCTGGAATCAATACCTGATCGTAATTGTTGAGTACCTCTCCCAAATTGCTCGGGAATGGATTGATATAGCGTAGGTGGGCATGTGCCACCTTATGACCTTCTGCTGCTAGCTCCATCACGACCTGACGAATCACGCCATAAGTAGAACCCCAGCCTAAGATGAGTAATTCTCCTTTTTCTGGACCGATTTCAACCTCTTGAGGTGGAATCGAATCTGCAATGCGTGCTACCTTAGCCTCGCGGGTTTTGACCATGTGCTCATGGTTTTGTGGATTGTATGATACGTTACCAGTACCATCCTCTTTTTCAAGACCTCCAATGCGGTGAGCAAGACCAGGCGTTCCCGGAAGGGCCCATTCTCGTACCAGGCGCTCATCACGGGCATAAGGCAAGAATGCTTCTACTTCTTCTCCACTGACTTCTCTAGCCTCAGCAAACTTAGGGTTGATGCTGGCTAGGTCTTTTGCCTGCGGAAAACGCCAAGGCTCAGCGCCATTAGCGATATAACCATCACTCAGCAACATTACTGGAGTCATGTGCTCTAGGGCAATGCGACAAGCTTCAAAGGCCGCTTCGAAACAATCAGAAGGAGATTTTGCCGAAACGACTGGCAATGGAGCCTCTCCATTACGACCGTACATGGCTTGCAAAAGATCTGATTGCTCAGTTTTGGTAGGCAATCCGGTTGAAGGTCCGCCACGCTGAACGTCTATAATTACCAGCGGAAGCTCCAGTATCATTGCAAGGCCGATGGCCTCAGCTTTTAAGGCCACTCCAGGACCAGAAGTACCTGTGATGGCGAGGTCGCCCCCATAAGCGGCTCCAATCGCAGAACAAACCGCGGCAATCTCATCCTCCGCCTGGAAAGTCTTCACACCATAGTTTTTATGGCGAGACAAGCCGTGTAGGATGTCAGAAGCAGGCGTGATAGGGTAAGAGCCATAGAAAAGAGACAAATCCGCTTGCTTGGCCGCAGCGATGAGTCCAATTACCAAGGCTTGGTTACCCATGATATTGCGATAGGTGCCTTTGGCCAAAGGCGCAGACTTGATCTCATAGCGAGTCATAAAAGTCTCGGTGGTATCACCATAGTGATAGCCAGCTTTGAGTACTTTTAAGTTTGCGTCCCTGATTTCAGGTTTCTTAGCAAATTTGGTTTCTAGGAAACGAATCGTATTGCCCATATCGCGATTGTATCGCCAGTATAGGAAGCCCAATACGAACATGTTCTTACAGCGATCCTTCTCCTTGGTGCCAAGAGGGGCTTCTTTCAAGCATTCACGAGTCAGCTTGGTAACCGCCATTTTGTGCACTTGAAAGCCTTCAAGGCTATCATCTTCTACGGGATTGGCTCCGTCTTCATAATGCGCTAAGCGCAAATTTTTGGAGTCAAATCCATCGGTATTGAGGATCGTTCCCGTGGAACGGACATTGGAAAGATTGGCTTTGAGTGCCGCAGCATTCATGGCTACAAGCACATCAAATTGATCACCAGGGGTGGTGATCTCCATACTACCAAAGTGAAGTTGAAAACCCGATACTCCTGCTAGTGTCCCTTGTGGGGCACGAATCTCGGCAGGGAAGTCCGGAAAAGTCGCTAGATCTGATCCGGTAAGGGCTGTATTGTCAGTAAATAAGGTGCCTGTAAGCTGCATCCCATCGCCAGAGTCCCCGGCGAATTTGATCGTTACTTCTTCCTTTATTTCGGTGATATTACCCATTATAAATGTATGTCTTGCAGACTATAACTCAAAAGTAGCTGCAAAGTTAGCCAAAAAAATGACCTAAGACAGATAGGAGAATGATTATACGTATATATGCGTCAACAATTCCGCCTTTGCACGCGTCTAATATGTAAGTGTAAACTGGGCATTTTGAAGGAATATAGAGATTTATCGATGCATTGATTAGCAGTATTCAACTCATATTCATTCAACCATATTATCATGAAGCACGCAAATGGTAAAATTTTATTCTGTCTGTTGGGACTTTTGGGACTGTTTGTTAGTCCTCAACTCAAGGCCCAAATCGAAAAAGGGGCTCATCTTTTTGGCACCAATGTCGATGGTAATTTCGAGTCTTTCTCTGGAGCCAGCAATGTAAATGTCTCTTTGGGGGCTGAGTTTCAGTATGCTTATTTCATCCGAGATGGCTTAGCCTTTGGGGCGCAAATGCCCATTGGATATAATGGCTCAACGATTTTTAACCCAAACGTTCGGACGGTACAAGTGGGCCTTGGACCCTGGTTGCAGTGGTATCCGGGCGAGCAAAAAGGCATGGTTAAGTGGTACACTTTTGTAGAATCTAGCCTCCAAGTAGGCCAATTTAACGGATTTATTCTGGACCAAAACTTTACCATCAATCAATTCAACTGGACAGATTGGGTCAATGGAGCAGGAGTTGGCATCAATGCCTTCCTTTCTCCTAATGTGGCCTTAAACGGAAGCTTGACTGGATTATACAGTCTCCGCATTCGCAATGGTCTCAATCCTGAGTCAACAGCCCTTACTTTTGATTTTGGGGTGCAAGTGTTCTTGCCCTCAAGGCTTTAAGCTAACTGGTGAGTATTGAGATAAGCGTTCTGCGCAGCAGTAAACCCTAAAAAACGGTTCCTGCCTAGGGCGCTGGCACCACCTCAAAATAATCCAATAGTATCTGCTTATGGATACTAGCAAAACGAACGTCTGGGATCATTTCGCGCTTGAAATATCCGAGACGTTCGCCTTCATATAGGGTCAGATCTTCTAGCTCAGAATGAATTTGAGCGTAGAAAACATGTTTATCGTTATCTGCTGGCTCGGTACCACGAAGCTCGTACTTGCGAAAGAAAGTATATTCTTTCAACTCTATACCTAGCTCTTCTTGTAGCTCACGGACCAGCGCTTCTTCCACACTTTCGCCCTCCTCTACATAGCCGCCAAACATATCCCAATGGTGAGGATAGGGAATCGTGTCCTTATTATCACGCAGATAAGTCAGGATACCATGCTTGGGGTTTTCTAGGATAAGGGTGGCGATTTGGTGGACCATAGGATTATTGTTTTACAAAACGCTGGGTGCTACTGCCTTCTTGGCTATTGACTTGTAAAAGATAGATGCCCGCGCTAAGATCTGCAACTGAGATTTGGTTGCTTCCTTGCTCGAGACGGCTTCGCCGAACGATTGTCCCTTGCAGATCGAGAATAGAGACTTCTGCGGTTCCAAACTGATCCCAATCCACGGTTATCTGAGTCTGAGCAGGGTTAGGGTAGAAGCGAACATTCAATGCCTGGGCTGGCTCGATCGAAGTGGCAAAGTTTCTAGTCTTGAAGTTGTCGATGCAGAAGTAAGCCGGCGTATTCATGCCAAATTGTCCAGAATCACTAGAACTGAGATCAAATACCAAACTATCCGAATCACCAAGACTGGTCAGGTCTAACCAAGTCCATTCTTTGACGATATAGTCTTGAGTATTATCGGTAAAGCGATAGTCAGCTAGATAAAAATCAACGCTATCAGTACTGAGGTTGCCATCTTTGTAGGCTTTGATCGTAAGGAGGAAGAAATCCGGATCATCCCCGGTTTCGCCGCCAAACTTTTTGGCAAACATATCGCCTTCTAATAAGCTCCGATAAACATAAGTTGCATTGGTGATGTACATGCCCTCTACCTGCTTGCCAGTACCATTGTTGGTGATTTCGAGGATACCGGGATTAAACATATTGGCCACGGCAAACGTCGCTGATCCTTCCGCTCCAATACCAGGAACCGAAGAATATTGATTGCTTAGTCCTGCCGTAACAGTATCCCCTTTGGTAGAGACAGACCAACCACTCCAAGAATTAAACATAGAGTTGTAAGAGTTTGGCAAAAAGACATTGCCGCTATTAAATCCCCCGCTGCCATCGCTACCATTGAAAAAGGAATCGACGGGTACACTGAGATCTTCAAAATCTGCAGTAGTCTGTGCGAAGAGACTAGCTGTTCCGAAAAGGAACATCATCAAAAGAGTAAACTTGTTCATAGAATATTGAGGTTAATTAGATTATTCAGGAATGCGGACGCTGCCAATCTAGGCTGAGCCCAAATCTAAAGGCACGTCCGGGCATCGCTCTGCGTTCGATCACCCGATAGGAGCGGTTAAATACATTGTCGACATTGAGGTGTGCAAAACCCCCAAACTGGCCGATTTGCCAGCGATAACTGAGCTGGGCGTAGCCCAAATGGTAACCCTCAAGTAGAGGTTCATTGACGGTTACGATGGAACTGGTGTATCTATGCTGATAGGAAAGTAGGAGCTCCTTCCATTGCCAAGAAAGTCCAACAAAGCCTTGATGGATGGGCACATAAAAAAGTTGACTGCCAGCCTCGATTTGCGGGACTTCTATGGCTACTTGATTGGTGGAGCGGGTATAGTCATAGCCTCCTTGGATTTTATACACCTGCTGTGAACGCTTAATCGTATAGCCAAAACGACTTTCGAGACCGCGACTCCATACCTCGGCGATATTTTGAGCGGACCAAAAGTTGTCGCCTTCAGCCACAGCCCACATGATCCAGTTTTGGATGTTGCGGTTATAGGCAAATACTTGTAGGTCGAGAGTTGAGCGTTCGTCGAGGCGATGATAAACCAAACCCAACTCCTGGCTATAGCCTTGTTCAGCTTTTAGATCTGGATTGCCACCAGGGGACCAGTATTGATCATTGAGGGTCGGGACGCGATAATTGCGAGATACCTTACCATTGAGTTTTAGGTTCGTGCTTAGCGGACGATTAAACTCAGCGTTCCACACGGTGGGCAAAATC
>CAZHOC010000233.1:0-7171 GCA_964534295.1 uncultured Bacteroidia bacterium
ATCAATTACTAGCCCAAAACCAAGCCTTGGAGCAAACAGTCAAATTGCGCACGGAGGAGGTGCTACTGAAAAACCAAGAGTTGTCTCAAACACTAGAAACTCTCAAAACCACCCAAGAGCAGCTCATCATGCAGGAAAAAATGGCCTCTCTAGGCCAAATGACCGCTGGGATCGCCCATGAGATCAAAAATCCGCTCAACTTTATCAATAACTTCTCCCAAATCTCAGTAGACTTAGCCGGGGAATTTCAAGAAGAATTGAAAGAATTTTTGACTTCTCAGGGCGGAGAAGAATCACATCTATTGAAGCAAACGGCCGCGGATTTAAAGGATTATGCAAACCGGATTGCTAAACATGGTGATCGTGCCGCTCAAATCGTCGATGGTATGATGGCCCATGTCCCACAAAAGGGAGATACTCGTGTCCCCGCCGATGTAAATGGGCTACTCGAACAAGCGATTGATTTGGCTTATCAAGCTTATCAAAACCACTCACCCCAATTTGAGGCGCAAACGGATCGACTATTTGCCTCGGATTTGCCTGCCATAAATCTAGACGCTCCCGATATGCAAAGGGTGATCATTAACCTGATCAATAATGCCTTTCACGCTATGGAGAAGAAACAAGAGCGATTAGGTACGAAATATAGACCAAGTTTAGTGGTGCAAACTTCTCGTCAAGAGGATCAAGTAGAGATTCGTATCCGTGATAATGGCCTAGGCATTGCTGCCGACCAACTGACGCAGGTTTTTCAACCTTTCTTTACTACCAAAGATACTGGCCAAGGCAATGTCGGCCTCGGGCTCTCCATTAGTTATGATATCATCACCAAAGGTCATCAGGGGCAGATCCTAGTAGATAGTCAAGAAGGTGAATACACTGAATTCACCCTTCGACTGCCGATCAACTAAGCGAATCCAAAATTTCGTGTTGGAACAATAGTCCAATTATTTGGGAGATTAGTCCATTCCTTGGACTAATCTTCCCATTACCTTTGATGTAATGAATCACTCTGGTCCTTGCGAATATGAAATCTATCATTTTCCATTTTATGCTTATCGCTCCTATTCTGCTGATTATATTCTTTGGGGTGTATCGAGCAATTCGTAAGCATCGAAGGCAAGAAGCGCGTTTGACTTACATGAAAAAGCAGATGCAAGCGATGGCACGTCTGGCATCTCTAGGCAAGATTTCTGCTACCCTGGCCCACGAAATCAAAAATCCCCTCAACTTTGTGATCAACTTTTCTGTTGGGGCAGAAGAGGTGCTCAAAGACTCAAAAGAAGCGCTTGCCGCTTATCAGGAACATCCCAATACGGAGAAACTTCAATTCCTAGGGGAGACCTTAGAAGAATTGCAAACTACCAATCGCTACATCCAAGACCATGGTTATAGGGTGGATCGGATTATCAAACAGATATTGGGGCATACCCATCAGCCAAACAACGAAAAAACCATTAGGTCCCTAAACGAAATGATAGAGGAGCAACTCTATTTAGTGAATAAGACCTTAATTCGGCCCCGAGAAGGACAGCAAATTCAACTCCTTACCAATTTTGATCAAATCATCCCTCCTTTGCCTTTACATTGGGATGAGTTAGAACGGGTAATGAGCAACTTATTGGGTAATGCTTGCTATGCTGTGGAGCAGCGAGCCAGGCTAGAAGGAAAAGCCTATGTCCCCACTATCGAAATCAGTACCAAAACCCTTATGGGACAAGTGCGGATTCTTATTCGCGATAATGGAGTTGGGATACCCCCCGAGCTACAAAGCAAGATATTTACGCCTTTTTTTACCACCAAGTCGGCGCTTGAGGGTAACTCAGGCCTAGGACTTTCTATCTCCAAAGAACTGATTAGCCTATTATTTAAGGGCGAGATCCAAGTTCGTAGTGAGGTAGGGAGTTTTACAGAATTTGAGATTCTTTTCCCACTACCAGAACTAGTAGCAGAAACCCCCTGAACCAGTAAAACCGTTTCGACACCATAAAAATTAGGAGCCTTAGACAGAAGCCCCATGGATTGAATTCTATGTTGGGCTTTTGTCTCTTTTGGGGGCCTGCTGCGCAGAACGCTTATCTAATGCTTGAATATTTGATTTGTTGAGTTATTGAATGCTGTAAACCAACCAATTTACCAACTCAATACCTCAACAATTCAACAACTCAAAACTTCCGTATAAGCGTTCCACGCAGCGGTAAACCCTGACCCATGCAACAATAGTCAATGAATCCGGCACAATGTTACAAGTGCCTATCCGACCTATTACAGACCTTTGAATCAATCGTTAAACATAGATTTGATTCAACACCCATCATAATGAAAAATAATGCTTCTATCTCACTGCTAATCCTATTTGTGGCGCTTTGTTCACCCTTGCTCTTACAGGCTCAGGTGAGTATCAATAAAAACAATGATGATCCCGATCCCAGTGCAATATTAGATGTAAAGAGTACCGAAAAAGGGGTACTTATGCCACGCATGACAGCAGCAGAAAGAGATGCCATCGCCAATCCTGTAGCCGGGCTAATGATATTTAATGTGGAAGACTCCTGCTTCAATTACTATAGTGGCACAGATTGGATCAAAGACTGTGGCATCAGAGGTGCTGCTGGGCAATTGCCCGTCAATTCCTTTGCAGGCGATGGTCAAGATCAGGGTGAAGGAGTTTCCTATGATGCTGCAGGTAACACCTATGTAGCAGGAAGTTTTAGAGGAACTTTAAGCATTGGAAATGAGGAGTTTATCAGTGTCGGCCAAGCAGATATTTACGTCGCAAAAATCTCTACTAACGGCGAAGTGCTTTGGGCCATGCAACTGGGCAGTACAGATGGAGATGCCGCCAATGATATTACGACCGATGCCGCTGGAAATAGCTTTGTGGCAGGCTTTTTTACCGGGACTGTCAATTTTGGAAGTAGCACTTTAACCAGTAAAACCAATAGTAACGGGGATGCTTTTGTAATGAAAGTCGACCCCCAGGGACAGATCGTTTGGGCCAAACGTACTGGAGGAAATAATTACGACTTGGTTAGTGGGGTTTCTCTTGATCCTAATGGCAATAGCTACATCACGGGTATTTTCAACGGTACAGCAGACTTTGATGGTATCAATGTGAGCTCTGGTGGAGGAGAAGATTTATTTGTCGCCAAACTCAATTCGAATGGACAGTTTGTCTGGGCTACCCGTGCCGGTGGAATTTATCCAATCTATGCCACTGATATAGCCACCGATGCGATGGGCAATAGCTACCTAACTGGGCAATTTGTCATCGGTACCACCATCGGGACTACTAGCCTGAGCAGCAGCGGTACTTTTGATAGCTTTGTCGCGAAAATTACTACCGATGGTACTTTTACTTGGGCTAAGCGGATGGGAGGAAATAATGCTGATGAGGGTACAGGCATCGCTACCGATGCTGCGGGTAATTCCTATCTCACAGGCTACTTTAGAGGAACGGCAGACTTTGGGGGAACCAATCTAACGAGTGCTGGTGCAAATGATATCTACGTAGTCAAAATCAATACCCTAGGCCAGACCCTCTGGGCAAGCAAGGCAGGGGCTAATGGAGATGATTTTTCTTCAAAGATTGCGATTGATGAAGATGGCAATAGCTATCTCAACGGTAGATTTACCAACAATGCCACTTTTGGGAGTACTACCCTGACGAGTGGAGGTAGTTTTGATCTATTTGTCTCTAAGCTAGATCCAAACGGTCAGTTTCTTTGGACCAAGCAAGTTGGTGGCACGGGAGACGCGCAAAGTCGTCATATTTGTATTGACGCGGCTAATAGGGTGCATGCAACCGGATTTTTCAATGGGCAAGCAGACTTTGATGGCCAAAGCCTTACGAGTAGTGGGGCAGATGATGCTTTTCTCTGGACCCTGGATGCCGCGGATGGTTCTCAGACGGAATTTGATAGTGACCTAGCCGACCTACAGGACGGGGATAAGAACTCATCCAATGAGTTACAAAATCTTCAGGTCGTAGGCAACGAACTTATCATTACCAAAGGCAATAAGGTGGCGCTCTCCCAATTAGCGCAAAACGACAACCTTGGTGATCATACCGCCACTCAAAACCTAGAACTCGGGGGCAATTGGCTCTCAAATGATGGGGGAAATGAAGGGGTCTTTGTAGCCCCCAATGGTAATGTCGGTATCGGTACGAATAGCCCTAATTTTCCACTAGAAATGAACAGCGGGGCTCGCGTAAGCAGTGGAGGGGTATGGACCAATGCTTCTGATAGCACCCGTAAATATGCGATTCAAGACTTGGGCTATGGCCTAGAAGAAGTCATGCAACTTCGTCCTACCGCCTACTATTACAAAGCAGACAGTAGTGCCAGCATCGGCTTTATCGCTCAAGAAGTAAAACCCCTGATTCCAGAAGCGGTGAGCGGAGAAGAAGGGAATATGGGCGTAGCCTATGGCTTAATGAGTGCGGTGGTGGTAAAAGCCATGCAAGAGCAGCAGCAAATCATCGAGCAGCAGCAAAAATTAATCGAAAAGCTACAAGAAGAGAAAGGCCAACAACAAGCGGAAATAGGACAGGTAAAAGCTCAGTTAGAAGCACAGCAAGCCTCCTTTGAAGCTCGCCTGCAGACCCTCGAAGCCATATTTAGCAATACAAAATAAGCTCAGTTAGCCTACAAATTACGCTCAATAGACAGGAAGCCCTGTGGATGTATGTCCATCTTGGGCTTCTGTCTCTTTTATGTGGCCTGCTTCGCAGAACGCTTGTCTAATGGTTGATTTGTTGAATAATTGAATTGTTGATTATCGCCATTCAACAATTCAATAACTCAACCCTTCAACACTTCCAGCCAAGCGTTCCGCGCAGCGGTCTGCAACAATAGTCAATAAATCCGGCACAATGGTCAAAGAGACTCTCTTCGCTGCCTGCGAACTTTGAATCATTCAATAATCTTGAAATGATTCAACACTTGAGATGATGAAAAATAGATCCTGTCTTACAATTTGGACCCTTTTTGCGGTTCTGTCCTTACCCATCCTAGTGCAAGCACAGGTCAGCATCAATGAAAACAACGCTGAACCCGATCCCAGTGCTATGTTGGATGTACAATCAACCGACAAGGGGGTATTGATCCCTCGCATGAGTTCCTCCCAAAGATTGGGGATTAGTTCCCCCGCAGAAGGCTTGGCAGTTTACGATACTAGCACAGAAAGCTATTGGTATCATGACGGAATGGAATGGACCGAGATTCAATCTGGAACATCTGATTTTGCTACTGAGCCAACTTTGCCAGGCTTTTACTCATTAGACGCCAACAATGATCTGCCTCTTGGATGTTGTAATTGGTATACGCAAGGTACTTTCTGGCAATCCTTTACAGTTGAGAGAAGCGGAATCCTAGATAAAATTGAATTGCTTTTTACAAAAACTACTAATGCTAATCCCATCTTCACTAACCTTGTTTTGTACCGAGGACAAGGCACAGGAACAGGGGAAATCGTATTCACAGGGGGCATGAATCTTACTTTTTTTGGTGATGCATGGGCCACTGTACCACTTGGAAACTCAATGCCTGTAAAGGCAGGAGAAGTATACACTATAGCAATCTATCTACCCATGTATCTTTATTGGACAGTTAGCCCTGACCAGTATCCAGGAGGAAGATCCAGTGAATCTGCATCGGAGGATTGCGGATTTCGAACCTATATAAATAGACCTGATTATAACGTTTACAAAGTAGATACCACAAATAATTCCCTGTCATTCGCCAATGACGCCATTCAAGTACAGCCTAATGGGATTGTTAGCATAGAAAATACCAATCCTACCTTCCGCTTGGTGGACGATCGTACGCAGGCTAGTGGAACCGGTAATCTACTCGGTACGCTGGAGTGGATGACCCGCGATGCTTCCCATTCAACTGCATTTACCCCAACTGGGAAGATTGAACTGGTCAATACCAATAATAGTGCTTCTCCAGATGCCCGCATGGACTTTGTGGTCTGGGAAGATGGATCTAATGGACGTTTTGAGAGAAGACCTTTATCCCTCTGGCCAAACGGCAATGTAGCGGTAGGCGACGGCGCTTCTAATCCCACCAAAGCTAAGCTGGAAATTGTTGGCTCAGGTTCAAGCTATACCGTATCTGGTTTGTCCCGATACTACGGCAACGGTGGCAGCAATAGCAACAGTAACTACTCTAGTACCTTCTCTCTCTACGCCAACGGGATCATCGGTGCGTCGGCTTATGTCGCTCACTCGGATATGCGGATCAAGCAAATCGAAGGTCTGAGCAATAGCGAAGTCGACCTGGAGACCTTAATGCAGATCGAAGTAACCGATTATCGCCTGATCGACAGTCTGGCTAAGGGCAATACCCCTGTCAAGAAGGTCATCGCCCAGCAAGTAGCGGAAGTCTATCCACAGGCCGTTACCAATGACTTGACCGAAGTGGTACCCGATATCTATCAGCGTGCCGAGATGCAGGATGGTTGGATCATGCTAGCGACTAATCTAGTAGTAGGTGAGCGCGTCAAGCTGATTAGCGAAGAGAGCAATGCGGTTTATGAATTGATCGCAGTAGAGGCTAATCGCTTTCAAGTTTTGGAGCCTGCTTCGCAGAACGCTTCTCTCGCTCAGACCCCAAGCGTCTTTGTCTTTGGTCGCGAAGTCAATGATTTTCACACGGTAGACTACGAAGCGCTTTCCATGCTCAATGTGAGCGCGACCCAGGAGCTAAAACGGCAGATTGAACAGTTACGCAAGGAAAAGCCTGCTTTTGAAGCTCGTCTACAAGCACTGGAGGCAATGATGATAGATTCGAAATAAGCCAATACACCAAGCATAAATTAGGAGCATTTGACAGAAGTCCCGTGGGTTGATTCGCACGAAGGGCTTCTGTCTCTTTTTGGGGCTGCTTCGCAGAACGCTTATCTAATTGTTGAGTTGTTGAATATTTGAATTGTTGATTATCACCATTCAACAATTCAAAAACTCGGCACTTCAACAATCCGAAACAAGCGTTCCGCGCAGCGGCCTGCAACAATAGTCAATGAATCCGACACAATGGTCAAAGAGACTCTCCGCATTAAAAAAGACCTTTGAATCGAACACTAACTCAGTTTGATTCAATCTCATAAAAATGAAAAAATTAGCTTTTCTCTCGCGGCTGATCTTATGGGTGATCCTCTGTTT
>CAZHOC010000234.1:0-2157 GCA_964534295.1 uncultured Bacteroidia bacterium
TATGGTAATTCAGCTCAGCTTGACGCAGTTGGGATATCCTACCAGATATTGGATTTGTTTATCAATGAGCCAGAAGGAAAAGCTTCCCAGGAAGCTTCATTCACCTTTTCTGCTAAGGATTTAGAGGCTTATTGCGGGACCTATCAGGAATTGAATAGTGATTTTCGAATGCGGATTTTTGTAGAAGATGATACCCTAAGAGCCCTCAGTAGTTTTGGGAGGGAAGCAAGCCCGCTAAGCCCAAAAGCCGAAGCTATGTTTTGTCGGGTAGATAATCAGTCAGTGAGCTATGTTTTTGAGTATGAAAGCACTGAAAGGGCAAAGCTAGCAGTAAATTTTGGCGGCGCGATCTTCTACTTTGAACGCATAAGGCTGGAGGAAAATCTTAATCAAAATTTGAATGATTTCGTCGGTCAATACTACTCTGAGGAGTTGGAGATAAATTATCGCTTAAAAATGGTAGGGGACCAATTGCTCTTAAGCTATCCAAATCAAACGGGACTTGTCCTCAGAGAAATCCAAAAGGATGTATTGGGCGCCAATCGCAGGACCAAATATACCTTCAGCCGTAACCCTCAAGGAAAGATTGTTTCCTTTACAGTTGCAGCCGAAGGCACGGTAAAAAACATCCTATTCGAGCGGATAGATTGATGTGAGGGGTATCGGTTATGGGGTTTCCGCTGCGCGGAACGATTAGTTCTATGGTGCGGCATACATGCCGCACCTACGGTTAAGCATTTTGATAAGGGGTAATTGTTCCGCGAAGCGGTGGCACTAAACAGGCAGCTTACCTCTCACCTCGCGTAATTTCATCACCATCATCTGAGCCTCAGTAGCTGCCCAAGCATCGTACTCAGCGATGGTTTGGAGGCGGTCTGCTTCGGAAAAATAGCCATCCTCTACCACCTGCTGACCACGGCTTTGAGCTACGGCGGACCAAATACCAATTTTGTGAGGGAAATTGGGCGCTCCTTTTTGGTAGACTTCATTAGACTCAAAGACCTCTATCTCCGACAGGCCGATTTGCTCAAAATAGGCTGGTAAATCGCGCGCGATCTGATTATTCATACCGGCTTCGGCCCGCCATTGTAGGAAGGCTGCATAAAAGTTTTTCATGCTTGCCGGAGGCTCCGGAGTCCATTCGAGAGCAGTGTGATCATAGTCCAAAATAGATATCATCCCACCTGGCTTGAGGAGCTTCTTAAAGGTTCGCAAAGCGCCTTTAGGATTATCTAGCCACTGCAAAACCCGAGCAGAAACAATAAGGTCAAACTTCTCATCGGGCGAGAATTCAAATAAATCTTCATGGCTGAGGTGGAGATTGCTGATATCAGCATTGCGTTTTTGGCCGCTTTCGATGAGGTAATCGCTACTATCAATCCCCCAAACGAAGCCGTCGGGACCCACGCGTTCGGCAAGGCCGCGACTAATGGCCCCACTCCCACAACCTACGTCTAAAATGCGCATACCCGCTTTGATAAGCGGTACGAGAGTGCGGTAGTCTTTTTCTAAGGTTCGATTGTCTAAAATTGGAGCTGATCCTTCCGGCATTTCAGCTCTCTCTTCTGCAGTGCTCATAGCTATGGATTAAGAGGTGAAACGGGGGCGGAGAAAAATCAGATGAAAACAAAAGTATATAGAAAAAAGGGCATCTAAGAGAAAAATTAGCTCCTATGAAAAAAATAACAACTTTGCTACTTGGCCTGCTAGCAATCTGTTTTATACCTATGCAAGGCCAGTTGAGTCCAGCGATAACTGCTTGGCTACAAAACACTACTGAAACAGGAACCTATTATATATCGGGCAATTCTACTGCCATTAGCAATGGCGAACTAGTCAATTGCCAACAGGTCGAATATTCAAACGATTTTGTCTATATAACAGCAACTGGGATTCCTGCTTATCCGACTGGGCCATTTTTGGATGGTAATCCTTCCCAGGCGACCAATCAAAACGGGATCTATCAGTTTCCTCTCAATCCACAGGAAAATACTGGTACGCCAATCAACACGACTGGTGGCAATATTGGCCTCTTTATCAATGGAGTAGCTTTATTTGACTATCGCGATGGCGTAGCTTGGAACCCTAGTACCAATGCACTCTGCGGTGGTCCTGGTAATCCCCCCTGCCCAGGTGGGCCAGCGAGTCAGCAGGCTT
>CAZHOC010000234.1:2167-7167 GCA_964534295.1 uncultured Bacteroidia bacterium
CCATTCCAGCTGAAATGGCTGGTTTTGATTGCGCTAAGGGGCATCCTGCCATGGGTAATTATCACCATCACCAAAATCCTTCTGCCTTTGATTTGGACTTAAGCGTGGTGTCTACCATTTGTAATCTTTATGATGCTGATGGCTTGTATATGCTCGACAGCACGGCGCATTCGCCTTTGATCGGCTTTGCCTACGATGGTTTCCCGATTTACGGCGGATATGGTTACAAAAATGCTGATGGAACAGGTGGTATCGCCCGTATCAAATCTGGCTACCAATTACGTAATATCACACAACGGACCGAATGGGCCGATGGCACCGATGTAGATGATGGCCCAGATACCAATGGCGCCTATTTCTTGGGCTACTTTAGAGAGGATTATGAATGGATCGAACACCCAGGTGAGGAAGATTACCTCGATATCCACAATGGCCGCTTTTGCATTACGCCTGAGTATCCCAATGGTACTTACGCCTACTTTGCTACCGTAGATGAGAATTGGAACTCAGCTTATCCTTACGCGGTCGGACCTACCTTTTATGGCGTATCGACCAACCGTAGTGTAAACTCCGTTACGGAACCCACGACCATATATACCCCGACGGCTAACAGTCTCTCTGAAGCAGAGTTTGGCGCACTAAATATCGAAGTTTACCCTAATCCAGCGTCTGAACTTATCGCTATCCAATTGGGCGATCTGATCAATGAAGACCTTCAGGTAGAGCTCTTCGACATCACTGGCAAGCAGATCAAAAGCACCAAATTGACCAGAGGCAGCACCATCGCCTATTTTGATGTACAAACCCTATATAGTGGTACTTATCTGATTCGTCTTTCAGACGAAATTCACAGCACCACCCGTAAAGTACTGATTACAAGAGATTAACACTCTCTCAAGGATAGATTTTTGAGTATCGTTTTTGGACAGTTTTTCTGTATCCCGGTGGATTTGACACATCCACCGGTTTTTTTATGGATAAATTGATTTATTGATCTGGATCAATGAAACCGTTCTGCTGACTAGCTAGCTTCGACTTTTTCAGCCCTCAAGATCGTTTTGAAAGATTCAAATCTGACTGAATACCTCTATGGACCGCTTATTTCAGAAAATACAATCAATCATTCCTATTGGCCTAGAAGAATTGGAGCAATTCCGACCAGACATCCAATTTAGGACTTATAAAAAGGGGGAGCATTTTCTTCGGCAAGGGGAGCATCGATGGGAAATTGGTTTTATTACCAAAGGGCTCTTTCGCAAGTATTTCCTCGCCAATGATGAGGAGGTAACCGACAACTTTCATATGGAGGAAGCTTTTGTCGCAGACGCGGCTAGTTTTATGCCTCAGGCCCCTGCCCTACTCAATATCGTGGCGATGGAAGATTGTGAAGCTTACGTATTTAGTCGTGCATCTGCACTAAAATGGGCGCAATCTTCCCACCAGATCGAGACCCTTCTACGTTTACAAGCTGAGATGGGCTATACCTTTGCTTTTCGCCGTAAAATTTCCCTCCTCAACGACAGTCCAGAGCAACGTTACCTGCAAATGCTGGCCACTCGACCCAAGCTCCCACAGCGAGTACCACAATATCATTTGGCTTCCTATTTGGGCATTACGCCAGAGGCGCTGAGTCGGATTCGTAAGCGCTTAGCCAACAAGAAATAGCTTTATTGATTTGGATCAATGAAGCCAGCGAAACGGCCCCTTAGCTTTGTAGCATAATCATAAAGCAATCATTATGAACAAAGCAATTTTCTTCTCCTTGGCCATTTTTTGCGGGCTTTTTAGTCTCCAGGCCCAAAACCTAAATCTACAAGTAGGGACCTCCAATCAGGACGATTTTTTTGTCAAAGCCGGTCTACAAGGCTCCTTCGGAGAACGCTTGAGTCTCGGCATCGAAGGACAATGGAGTCAATACAATTATCGTTTCATAGGAGCCAAAGTAGTTCCGGCGGGCAACGCGAGTTGGGTAGGGCTAAGCGCAAGCTATAAGGCTTACAAAAGCGACGCCCTACATTTAGACTTTTATCTTCGCCCGCGCCTGCGCTTTATCAATTCTTCAGAAGAAAAAGGTCCCAATCGCTCCTCTGCCTTCGAAATCGATCCGGCCTTGATCTTGACCATGCCCATAGGGGAACGCTTTCAAATCCAGTCAGGGATAATTATGAAAACCATTATTGAGCTCTCACCAGAACCTCTACTCGAGCAACAGCCATCTAGCATCGCCTTGCTGGGTTTTAACTACGCACCGATCGATCGTCTGGCCTTTAGTCTACAAGGACAAGCAGGACCGGCCTCAGGTGCTGGGGGCGATAGTATGAAGTTTTACTCCTTCCTGCAAGTCGGTTTGGCCTACTCCTTCGGAGAACGCTCAGCCCTTTCCTCTTTGATGATGTATTAATCAGAAGTAGCTAGACAAGTACTTAGACACTAGTATTAAGTAGTAAGAAAGATATCACCCTTCCTTAACATAAAAGAGTCTTAATACTAAATACTTTGTACTTAATACTTAACCAAAACAGGCACACCTCCAAACACCTTATCTCTCATCTTTTAACATCCCTTTATCATGCGATATATTATTTTTTGCCTCCTCATTGGGGCCAGCCTCTCCCATGCCTCAGCCCAAGAGAACAAACTGCAATGGTTTATCAGTCCTGAAGCAGGCTTCATCCTCCATGACGATCATTTGGGTCGGAATATGGGCTTCCAAACAGGTTTCACTTTTGCCAATGGACATCTCAAAACGGGCTTCTTTTATTATGGCCGCAGTGGTCCCATCAATCCTCAAACCTATACGCTCAATCTTCCTGAAGGCACAGATTATAATGGCAAAACCAGCCTGGACCTTAGAGCGGATCATGGCGCCTTTGGTTTGTTTGTCAGTCCAGTAGTCAGCCTAGGGTCAGATTGGCAATTGGAAGTGCCGCTCATGTTCGGACAATTAGGAGCTGGTTTTTACCTCGTTGGCGAAGACCGCATCACTCCCGATGGTCGCCGTGTATCAGAGTGGGAAGACGAATTGATGGGCGAAACGGATGCAGGTTTTGGTTGGCTACTAGAAGGGGGAGTGCGTATAAGCCGCGCCTTACCCACAGCCGCGAACATCAGAGTGGGAGGAGGCCTGCATTATTCCCACACTATTGGTTATCAATCGTTTGTAGGAGGTACAGAGTTTTATAAACGACCAAGAGTGGCCCTTTTTGTGGAATTTGGCAACTAATATAGTAAGGCAAAAAAAGCTTCGTGCTTCATTAGTCTTTAGCCCACAGAATTTTTCCATCCGGAGAAAGCTTCTGTGGGTTTTTCATATTTCTAGAAATCGCTCCTCCTGACAGAAAGCAGAGAGCTAAGAAGATAAGTAGAATGTAGGCTGCTTATGAGCGAAAAAATCCTTAGGTTTGCGGGCTCGATTAAAAAAACGAAATCCTACCCGCGATATTTATGAAGCTTAAAGTCTTCATTTTCTAGCCCCCAAACATATTCAAATTTTATGGTGATCGGCATGCTGCTACCCGATCCCAAGACAATTATTGCATGAAAAAATATTTGAATCTCTTTGACTTCTCCCAAAAAGTAGATTACCGCACAGAGGTCCTCTCTGGATTGACCGTTGCCTTGGCATTGGTACCAGAGGCAGTGGCATTTGCCTTAATCGCGGGCCTTTCGCCTCTCACTGGCTTGTATGCTGCTTTTGTGATGGGATTGGTTACCTCCTTGCTAGGTGGCAGACCGGGTATGATCTCTGGTGCAACTGGTGCAGTGGCAGTAGTATTGGTAGTATTGGCCAAATCTCATGGGGTTGAATACGTATTTGCTACGGTTGTATTGGCCGGTATCCTGCAGGTAGGCGCAGGCCTTCTAAGACTCGGAAAATTGATGCGTCTTGTGCCTCATCCTGTCATCTTTGGCTTTGTCAATGGTTTGGCCATCATCATATTCATGTCTCAGCTCGATCAGTTTAAGGACGGAGCAGGACAATGGTTGACGGGAGAGCCACTTTATATCTTGTTAGCTTTAGTAGGATTTACGATGCTTTTGATTTGGGGCCTCCCCAAGATCAGCAAAGCCATTCCAGCTTCTTTGGTAGCCATTTTAGCAGTATTTGGAATCGTAGTTGCCTTTGGCATTGATACCAAAACAGTAGGAGATATCGCCTCCATCGAAGGGGGATTTCCTCCCTTCCACATTCCAGATATCGAATGGAGTTTAGATACTCTGATTCTGATCTTTCCCTATGCCGGCATCATGGCAGGGGTCGGCTTGATTGAAAGTCTACTGACCCTCAATATCGTCGATGAGATCACCGAAACGCGGGGTCGCGGCAACAAAGAAGCCGTAGCGCAAGGGACAGCCAACATCTTATCTGGATTTTTCTCAGGAATGGGTGGTTGCGCTATGATCGGTCAGAGTCTAATCAATACTTCAGCAGGAGCCAGAGCACGTTTGTCGGGTATTGTAGCCTCCATCATGCTATTAGTCTTCATTATGTTTGGTTCGAGTCTTATCGAACGCTTACCCATGGCAGCCTTAACTGGGCTAATGATCATGGTTTCGATTGGCACCTTTGAGTGGGCCAGTTTCAGAACCTTCAATCGTATGCCCAAGTCTGATATTTTCGTGATGGTACTCGTAACCTTGGTTACCGCGGTACTCCACAACTTAGCCTTGGCAGTATTGGTAGGGGTAATCATCGCTGCGCTCGTATTTGCTTGGGACAATGCCAAGCGCATTCGTGCCCGCAAACGCATAGATGAGGATGGTGTCAAGCACTATGAAATCTACGGCCCCCTCTTCTTTGGCAGTGTTACGGTTTTCAACGAAAAGTTTGATGTCCTCAATGACCCAGATGAAATCGTCATCGACTTTGAAGAAAGTCGAGTAGTGGACATGTCTGCGATTGAAGCCCTAAACAAAATCACTGAGCGGTACCACAAAGTGGGTAAAACCGTCCACCTTAAGCATCTCAGCCCAGATTGTCGTAAGCTTCTGGCCAATGC
>CAZHOC010000235.1:0-7126 GCA_964534295.1 uncultured Bacteroidia bacterium
TAAAGCAATTTTCTTTGGTACCAGCGTTTTCGTTGTGCGGTTCGTAGTACTAGTAGCTTCGATATTGCCTATGACCCAGTGGGCCAGGCGCTATTTATCGGTGGTGGGGTTCCGGATACCGTTGGCATCTTTGCCAATATTTGGCTCGCCAAACTAGATATGATGGGCAATTTTCTCTGGGCCAAAGAGTTTGGCGGACCACAATTGTTCACTGAGTTTATTTCGGGTATCTACCCCCAAGCCAATGGCGATATTTTGCTTTCTGGCTCGGCCTTTAATGATAATGGCTCCGATGGCTACCTCATGCTGCTCGACTCCACGGGCAACAAAATCTGGGAGAAAGGCTACAATCCCAATACGACTACCTTTGGTGTCGGCGCCTTCTTTTTGCCCGATGGGCGTATGCTGCTCAATGGCAATTCTGGCTCTGCGGTTTACTTGATGAGCACAGATATGAATGGGCAAAGCGCCTGTAGCAGCAAAAGCATAAGCCTCAATATCGCGGACTTTAGTGCAGAAGACTCTACTTATGCCTTGACGACTTCCAACCCTGCTCTAGTGAAAGTCGTCCCTACGATAGCAGTAAGCGATATAACGGTCAATGACAGCCTACTTTGTATGAGCTCTGTGAGCATCGAAAAACTACCCGCTAGCCTCCTTGAGATTTCCCCTAATCCAGCTCAGGAGCAGTTGATGGTGGTTTTACCAGCGGGATTTGAGCAATCGGCTAGTTGTGAGTTAGTAGATGCCTTCGGCCGAACGCTCAGCCCAGATATGCTACGGGGTCTTCAAGAGATTCAAATCGATCTTAGCGGCATACCTAAAGGTATTTACTGGATAAAGCTCAGCTCAAAAGGCAAGACGGTCTCGCGAAGCTTTATACGACAATAAGTCGCGCCACTGCCTCCATTGCTACCTAAGACTATGAACTTCATCCACACCAATACAATTCTCTTTCTCCTTCTCTCAGCGAGTCTGCTGAGTTGCGTAGAAAAAAATATATGGGTATTCGATTCGCCCTATCCGATGAGCAATGATCGCTTTTCGGTGGATACGCTGGCCCAAGGCTTTTCTATTCCTTATGGGATCGCGATTCTCTCCGAGAACGATTATCTCCTCACCGATAGGGTGGGGAAGATGTTCCATTATCAGGAGGGGAAAATGACAGAAATCAAAGGGATGCCAGAAGTAGCGACCTTTGGCGTGGATGGGATACCCGCTATCCTGCACGGTGGTTTGATGGACATCAGTCTGCACCCCGACTACGCCAACAATGGCTGGATTTATCTGACATATCTTGCGCCTAAAGGCAAAAACAAAGTCGAACGCTTCAGGATTAAGGACGATCAGGCGGTTGATTTTGAAACTATCTTCAGCACCAAATATCAAAACTACTCTGGCAATGGTATGCGGATCGTTTGGGAAGATAGTACCCATTTCTTCCTCAATCTCGGTAATTCTAACTATTCCACAGTAGCCGCTCCGGTGATGTTTGCCCAAGAACTCGACAAAGCCATGGGTAAAATTCATCGCTTGCAGGAAGATGGCTCCATTCCTGCCGACAACCCTATCCTAGGCGATATGAGCGAGCCAAGCAGCATTTGGTCTTATGGTCATCGCGATGTACAGGGCTTGGTTTATGAAGCCTCAACTCAAACGCTTTATGGCGTAGAGCACGGCCCCAAAGGCGGGGATGAATTCAATCTGATCGAAAAGGGGCAAAACTACGGTTGGCCGCTTTACTCTCATGGGATCAATTATGATGGTCAATGGGTTTCGATGATCTCTGAGGATTCCGCGGCAAAATTCATTCGCTTTCCCGAGCATTATTGGACCGTACCGACCCCTGATGGTGGCCAGGCCATTGGTCCCGCTTGCCTGCTCAAAGTAGATAGCAGTAATGTAGCGGATTGGAATGGCAACTTCCTTTTTGGCTCCTTGGCCTATCGCCGTCTGATGAAATACAATCGGGAGACTAAAGAAACTTTTGGCCTCGATCTTGGTGGCCGCGTCCGTACCATCAAGCAATTACCTAGCGGGGACCTTATCGCGCTCATCGAGCGCAATCACCTTGACAAGGCCAATGGCATGCTTGTGAGGATAGGTGAATAGATCTTTTTCCGCTTCGCGGAACGCATATCTCTAGCACGCGACAAGGCAATGCCTTGTCGCGCAACCATCTCTCATATTCTTTTCGAGCGAGCGCAGCGACGAGAAATCTCCGTTCCGACAAATTGTAATTACACATTGAAGAAAGGAGATTTCTCGTCGGCCCGCTACTCGGGCCTCTGTCGAAATGAATCGTCCGACGGACGGTAGCTGCGTGCATGCATGCCGCAGCCAAGAGACAAGCGTTCTGCGAAGCAGTGCTAAAACGAAAAAGCCTAAATTAGAAGCTACAATGAAACGCCTCTCAAAATATCTTCCAGCTACTCTGCTATGGCTTATTTGCTGTAGCCCCATCGGGCAGCCGCAAGAAGCGGAACTTCCATTAGTGAAGATTGATCAGGCGCAAAAACATCGAGGCACCCACTTTTTTAGCGTCAGAGAAGGCACTGATTTTGAGCCCTTACGGCAAAATAATCTAGAGTGGTTGACATTGGTGCCCTGGGGCTTTCAAGAAGGAGTTGGTGGTGCGGAAATCTCCCATCACGATGGCGATAGTTTGCATATGAAGCAGCACGAGGACCATTGGGTACGCAATATCGCTTTGGCCAGAGCGGCGGGCTTTAAGGTTTTTCTCAAGCCTCATTTATGGATCCACAATCCGCCGGAAGGTAAATGGCGCTCTGATATTTATCCACCTGATGATAAGGTCTGGCAAGAATGGCAACGGACCTACAGTGAATTTATCCTTCGCTACGCCAAGGTGGCCGAGCGCGCTGAAGCAGAGATGTTTTGTATCGGGACCGAGTTTACTAGCCTTACGCTTAAGAAGCCTGAATTTTGGCGGGATCTGATCCAAGAGATTCGCAAGGTTTATAGTGGCCAGATTACCTATGCCGCCAACTGGTATGAGGAGTTTGAGCAAATTAGTTTTTGGGATCAAATGGATTTCATTGGGATTCAAGCCTACTTCCCTCTGGTTGACCACCATAATCCTAACGTCCCTCAACTCGTCAAAGCCTGGGATGAGCATTTACCTGCAATAGAGTCTACCCAAAAGAAGTACAATCGGCCGATACTGTTTACGGAAATGGGTTATCGCAGTACGGCAAGCGGGGCCATCCGACCTTGGGAATGGCGCGAAAATATTCGAGAGCCAGATTCACTTTATTCCCCTCAAACCCAAGCCAATTGTTATCAAGCTTTTTTTGATGTTTTCTGGGAGCAAGACTGGTTTGCAGGAGTTCATATCTGGCAGATGCGCTCAGATTTCGTCGCCAAGCCAGAGCAAAAGGACCAAGATTTCTTCCCTCAAGGAAAGCCGGCGGAGCAAATTATTGCAAAGGGTTTTGAGTGAGTTTACTCCCGAAAGCTTTCGGGACGCGGAACGCTTATCTCTAGCATGCGACAAGACACTGCCTTGTCGCAAAACCATCCCTGAAATTCTTTTCGAGCGAGCGCAGCGACGAGAAATCTCCGTTCCGACAAATTGTAATTACACATTGAAGAAAGGAGATTTCTCGTCGGCCCGCTACTCGGGCCTCTGTCGAAATGAATCGTCCGACGGACGGTAGATGTGTGCATGCATGCCGCAGCCAAGGGACAAGCGTTCTGCGAAGCAGTGCTAAAACGGAAAGAAATAAGGAATCAACAGCGTCGCCAAAATCCAGAAGATCACGCTCAGGAAACTCCCCACTCTAAAGAAATCAGAGAAACGATATTCACCGGCGCTGTAAATCATGGTATTGGTTTGATAACCGACCGGCGTCAGCAAACTAGCTGAGGCCGCAAATGCCACTGCCATCAAAAAAGGCGTAGCACTGAGTCCCATCGATTGCGAAATGGCAATGGCGATGGGCGCCAAGAGTGCGGCCGTAGCATTATTGGACATGACCTCGGTGAGCAGAGTCGTCACGAGATAAAGGCCAGAAACCACCGCTACCGGACCCCATTGGCCCAAACTACTAGAGAGAAAATCGGCTATCGCTAAGGATAGGCCACTATTTTGCATGGCGACCCCCAAACTGAGCGCTCCAGCCAAGAGAAAAACAATATTCCAGTTGATGGCGCTATACACCTCCTTCATATCGAGACAGCCAGTCAATACCAAGGAAACTACTCCTATCAATGTCGCCATGACGATTGGGATGATGCCGAGACTGGCGGTAGTGATTACTCCCGCGACGATCAAGCTTGACAACAAAAGCTTAGGACGATCTATGTGAAGATTAAATTGGGTCGATAGCAAAATGAAAGGGCTACCCTGCTCGTTTTCGCGCTGCTTAAGGGCTTTGACGAAGTGGCTTTTGACTTCAGCAAGGATAACGTCCCCTGATTTGAGCGGCACTTCGTGTACATTTTCATGCATCACCTCTTCGCGGTGGCGAATCGCCAAAGGAGCGGCACGGTATTGACGTCTAAAGTCTACTTCCTTGAGCGTTTTGCCTTCGTAGGCAGAATTGGCGGTAATCACAAACTCGACCATCACAGAATTACGACCTTGTAGATTGTGATCGCCAATGCGCACATTGGATTGCTCTTGGATTTCGACTCGGTCTTTGAGTAGGCGCAGCTTCTCGACACTGCAGCGTACTTTGAGGATATCATGTGCCTGCAAAACCATATCTCCCGGCGGGAGGGTGAAATTATTGTTACCCCGACGGATTTGAATGATCTCCATGGCTAGTTCTTTGACGAGCGGAGAGGCCATGATGGGTTTGCCGACGGATTTGGCGTTGGGTAATATCTCAATCTCGGTGAGAAAGTCCGCCATGTTGAATTTTTGCCTTAGGTCGGCTTGGTCTTCCCTTTGAGGCAGGAGTTTGAGACCAATGAAGGACATATAAAGAATGCCAATCAACAAGAAGATCAAGCCCAAGGGTGTCATCTCAAACATGCCAAATGGCTCGAGGCCGTTTTCAACGGCGATCCCACTAACCAAAATATTGGTGGAGGTGCCTACCAGCGAACACATGCCCCCAAAGATGGACGCAAAAGAGAGCGGCATGAGCATTTTTGAAGGCGACTGACCAGAAGCGTGGCCAATTTGTACGATGACGGGGATAAAGACCGCGACGACGGGCGTATTGTTGATAAAGGCCGAAATTACGCCCACCAATATCATCATGAGGATGAGACCTAAACGAAAGTTATAGCGAAAAACGTTCGCCAGGCGTAAACCCAAATACTGAAAGGCGCCTGTCTTGACCAGGCCAGCACTCAGCACAAACATAAAGGCAACCGTTAGCGTAGCGTGATTGCTAAAACCAGCGATCCCCTCAGCCGGCGTAATCACCCCTGTCAGTACCAAAGCGATGACAATCAGCAGGGCTACCAAGTCTACTGAGAGTAGCTCAGATACAAAAAGGATTACCGCCAAAACGATAATCACCAGCACGATGACTGCTTCTATTCCCATAAGAGGGATGCAATAACGAAAAGAAGGTCGATTCGCCCAAGACGAATCGACCTTTGCTTAATTTTTCGAAGCCTAGGCTTCAGAGATTATTTCTTGACTTCGAACTCGTATCTGTCCTCGTTGTCGTTTGGAGTAACAGTGATGTTCGTAGTTTTGATGATGTAGTACTTCTCACCGTTTTTCACGAGGAAGACATCTCCGATTTCTACTTTATCAGAAACTGTTACGTCAAGACCGTTGTCAAAAGCAGCTTGTAGCTGATCAGTGTTGTTAACTGCGTCGAACTCTAGGTTTACGTCAGGGATGCGAAGCTCAGCGCTGTTAGCGGCGGAGATCTTCTGGATCCAGTTTAGATCGTTGCTAGGAGCACCTAAGTCAATACCTTCGTCTTTGATTTCAGCTTCTGGGTCAGCAGAACCAGTACCGTTACCTGTATCAAGGTCAAGACCACCAGTACCAGCTGGACCAGCTTGGTTTAGGAGTAGGTAACCAGTGAAAGTTTCTAGTCCAACTTCAGTAACAATATCAAAAGATACCTGAGCTACGTTGCCAGTGGCATCAGTAACAGAAACAGTGTAAGTGTTAGTACCAGCGTCTTTGGCAGATACGATACCGATAGTCCAAGTAAAGCCAGTTTGTGCTTCAGTTGGTAGCGGAGTTGGGTTAGAACCGGCAGCGTCGCCATCAAAGGTTAGACGAGTAAGTTCAGTGATATCAGTGCCATTTTCGCTTACAGAGAGGCGATTCAAGAGGTCATCACCTTGAGTGGCAGTAACTTTGACGAAAAACTCAGTTTCAGTAACTACAGAGTCCCCGCTAGCGACAAAGCCAGCTTCTTCAACTAGTGTGATGGTAGGTAGTACTGGTGCTGGTGGAAGAGGTTCTTCACAAGCAGAGAAAATCATCAATCCAGCCAAAAGGACCGGTAAAAGTTTAATGAATTTTTTCATGACGATTGTTTGTAAAAAGGATTTTGATTGTTTACTACTAAATTCTTTGAAATACGTAAAGTCATCTTTTCGTATCAAAAGCAGCTTTATGACAAGGCCACTTTTGAAAAGTCACATTCTTCAACGCAACTTTGGCTCTATATCGCAAAAAACATCATCAGGCGTTGCCTGTAAAGATGATTTTTGTGAACACACGGTATTAGGATGAAATTCGCACGCCAAATGTGGGGCAAAGGTATCTTACTCCACGCAATATCCAAGCGTTAAGCTTGCCTTTCTTTACAAACGTTTGTTTTGACAAATATTATATTTTGGCCTCATTTGCCAATTTTATCGCTGCCTCCAAAACTTCGTCCTTGCCTTGGCGAATGCCTTCGATCGTCGGTTTGACCTCTATATCAGGCTGAATGCCAATTTGCTGAGTCTCAGCGCGATCAGGATAGTAAACCCCTAAACCGGTAAAATTGACCGAAATACCTCCCGGTAGTTTGATGATCGTAACATTACCATCTGCGGCGGCTGTTTGACTACCAATGATGGTACAGTTGGGAGCGGTTTCGAAAGCCATGATGGTAAATTCGGCGTGGCTTTGGGTCGTCTCATTTTGCAGGACAATCACTTTACCTTTATAATAATCTTTGTTTTTACGCTT
>CAZHOC010000236.1:0-6019 GCA_964534295.1 uncultured Bacteroidia bacterium
ATGTGGCCGCGAGTAGAGCCCGGGAGAAATCAATCTTGTTGCATAGTATCCATCCAGATGCCTTAGCGATGATGAACCCCTCTTGTCTGCGTTATCGCTTGGTAGAGCATTATCGTTTTGGTGCCCAAAACGAGTCCACTAGTTCGCCTCAGGCCTTGACAGAGCTTAAGCAACGCTATGGTCAGCTGGGTGAAGAATTGGGAGAAGCGTTCCGCGCAGCGGGCCTAGAAGAAAGTCTCTACCCCGCCTTTAAGATCGGCAACTATCGTCTTGATCTCGCCATCATCCACGAAGGGCGTAAACTAGCCTTGAGTATCGATGTAGACGGCGATACGGATAAGACGCAAAAGAAATTACAAGAACAAATGGTACTGGAGAGAGCGGGTTGGCGTTGTCATCGCTTATCTGCCTTGCAGTGGTGGGGACATCGGAGCCTCGCGGAAAATAAATTGCAAGACTGGCTGCGGGGATAGTGGTGGTATGGACCGTGCCAAGGGGTAGTCGAAAGGCTACCCCTTTTTTGATATTTAGTCCTATGCTAGCTGCTCCTTATTGAAAGCAAGGGCAAAATGAGTTTGAAGTAGGCGGTTTACCTATTTGTGGATTTTGTGGCACAAATGTATCTTATCAACAACAAATCACATCAAACACAGACCCACATGAACCGCATTCTAGCGCTCGTAGCGCTGATTTTATGGACCCTACCTCTGACGGTAATGGGTCAAAACACTTACCCCTGGCAGAAGATAGATAGTCTTTTAGAAAATGGACTTAATCGTTCAGCGATGGAGCTGGCCGAAAACACCTATCAGTCTGCCCTAGAAGATAAAGATACCGAGAGTCAATTGAGGGCCTTGATGCTCATACTACCTCAGCAAAGAAGATTGAGTGAAAAGGGAGACTCGTTGGTGATAGATCGCGTAAAGCAGGCATTGCAAGAAAGTAATGGTCCGGCAAGATCTATTCTGCATGTTTTACTAGCAGAGCAATACCTCACTTATTATCGTAGGAACCGTTACCGCATCCTTGGCCGGACCGAGCGAGAACAAAGCGGTGAGGATTTCCAGACTTGGGGAGCGAGGAGATTACAAGCTACCATCGCCCAACATTATGCGGCAGCTTTGACAAACCAGGAAGAACTCATTGCTACTTCGGCCCGGGCCTACCCAGCTTTAATCGATACCGTCAAGGAGTCGGTTAACTACCGCCCTACCCTCTTTGATGTCTTAGCACATAAGGTATTGGATTATTATCGCCAACCAGAATACGGCTTGAGTGAGTCTCAAGGCAGTTTTCAAGCTGATAAGAACCTCTTAGCCCCTGCCGATAAATTTATCAATCTTGCTTTGGTAAGCGGGGATAGTCTTTCCCGTTCTTTTCGTTCGATAAGGCTATATCAACAACTTCTACAGCTACACCGAGGAGAGGCTGTTCCTACCATTGATTTGGAGCTAAAGCGCCTTTCCTACCTTCGACAGATCCTTCCCGGAGCTGAAACCGATAGTAGCGTACTCACCTTATATCAGAAGCTGAGCAAAAAATTTGAAGGGGAGCCCATCGTTGGCGAAGTAAGGGTAGCTATCGCTCAAATGCATCGAGAAAGAGGGCAAAAATATGATGCCTTTCAATCTCCAGAACTTCAATGGGAGATCAAAAAAGCCTATGAAATCTGTGAATTGGTACAAGCTGACTTTCCCGCTAGCCGAGGGGCAGCTCAGGCAGCATCCTTACAAGCCCAGATCGACCTATCCCAACTACGCTTGGAGATTGAAGAAGTAGTGCTGCCCAAGGAGGCTTTTCGGGTACTAGTCGAATACAAAAAGCTTAAAAAACTCTATCTGCGATTATACAAGATTGATTTCTTAGAGACCTTTCCCAATAGCCGAAAGGAAACTTTTGCTCAATTAAGAAGCAGAGCCCCTATTCGCTCATGGGAACAAACCCTTAAGCAGCCAGGGGATTACCAACAGCATCGTACTGAAATAGTCGTGGAAGGCCTCTCAAACGGTAGGTATATGTTAGTCGGATCAAGTGATCCAAACTTTGATTATGAACAGCATTTGACCCCTTACACCCCTTTTCAAGTCAGCGAGATTGCCTATTACCACCGAGATAGTGATGGTGCTATCATTTTACAGGTCCACGATCGCCAGACCAGTAAACCCCTCAAAGATGCTCGAGTTGATGTTTATCAGTATGAGTACGATTACCGTAATCGAGAAGGCAGCTTCAATCAAATCAAACGGGCTCAAAAGGTAGACGAAGAGGGTCAATTGGTCATAGATACAAGAACAAACAATCGAGACGTCGTACTACATATCAAAAATGGGGAAGATCAATTGCAGAGTGAGCAAATGTATCTCTATAATTATGGCTACAACCGAGAGCGTGCTGAAGATCAGGTCTTCTTTTTTATGGACCGCAAGATTTATCGACTAGGTCAAACCATCTATTTTAAAGGCCTTGCCTTGAGAAAAAAGGGGAAAGAATGGAAGATCAGAAAGAATAAAAACTTTGAGGTCGTATTTAGAGATGTAAACGGTCAAGAGATCGCCACCCAAAAATTCAAATCCAATGAGTTTGGCACCTTCAATGGCACTTTCACTGCACCCGTGGGAGTCCTGACTGGAACCATGCGCCTCTTTTGCGACAATTCAAGCACCAGCTTCAGAGTTGAAGAGTATAAGCGTCCAAAGTTTGAAGTTAAGCTAGATCCTTTTGAAGGGGAATTTGTGCTAGGGGATCAGATTAACGTCAAGGGTAGCGCCCTTGCCTATTCAGGAGTTAAACTTGATGGCGCTAAGGTGAAGTATACTGTCCGTCGGAACGCTCGCTTCCCTTATTTTTATAGCTGGTGGCGGCCTGCTCCTAGCTCTCCGAGCAAAGAGATCAGCAATGGCGAAGTCTTGACCAAAGCCGATGGTACATTTAGTTTTGAGTTTCCGGCAGAGCCTGATGTGAGTGTGCGCAAGGCGGATAAGCCGATATTTAGCTATGAGGTAAATATAAGCGTTACCGACATTACTGGCGAGACCCATGAGGCATCGACACGTGTGCAAGCTGGCTATACCAGTTTACTCATGGATTTGAAGGTACCGGAGAAGATTAGCTCTTCAAGTGAGCAGATCAGTCTCCAAGTCAACAACCTCAATGGCCAACCCGTAGCTACTAAGGTCAAATTGAAGTTATATCAATTACAAGCGCCTGATCGTGTGCTAAGGGAGCGTTCTTGGGCGAAAGTAGATTTACCGCTCCTCGATAAAGTAGCATTTGAAAAGTTATTTCCGAAGGAAGCCTATGCAGACGAAAAAGTCATGGCGACCTGGGACAAAACTCTGGTATGGGAAGAGGAAGTTACGACCACAGAAAGCGCCTTGGAAAAGGCCTTGCAGCTACCTACTACTGAGGGGGCTTTCGCTATCGAAGCGAGTTTCCGTGATCCTAGTGGTGATACAATTAAGCTCAGTCGTTATGCCTACGCCTTCGGCGAACGCGGCTTTCGTAAGAGCAAGCTTCCGATTGTGATGGAGGCTTGGGCAAAGCAAGCGACTGCGCAGCCAGGAGACAATGTTATACTTAAAATCGCGACCTCAGAGAAGCGACTTTGGGTGCGCTACGTACTTTCTCAAGGCTATGATATCCTGCAAGATGAGCTAATCATGCTCAAAGGCAATAAGCAGAGTGAAATCAGCATCCCCATCACTGAAGAGCATCGAGGAGGCTTGCAATGGTCGGTTAGCACTGTCGGCTATAATCAAGTCATGCTAAAGACGGGCAATATCAGCGTCCCTTGGACCAATAAAGAGCTGGCACTCTCTTGGTCTACCTTCCGCTCAAAGTTGCAACCCGGCCAAAAAGAAGAATGGCGCCTGAATATCAAAGGCCCTCAGGGCGAAGCCGTGGCGGCAGAAATGGTGGCCACTCTTTACGATGCTTCCCTTGATGCCTTTGCTCCCAATAGTTTTGGACTTAGCCTTTTCCCTACATATAGGCGCTATTGGAGCTGGAATACAGGGCAAGGTTTTGGTCTCAATACAGCTCAGGGAGATAGGGAAAAAGCAGAATACGCGCGCTTACGCCAATTGAGAAACGTCCCTCAGCGAGGATATGATAGATTGAAAATTGGATATAGAACTTATGGAAACTATGCCTTCGCAGAGGGAGCAGGAGGCTTATTTTTTGAAGGTGAAGATGAAGTAGCCTATTCGATGTCAGTAGCTCCTAGAGAAGCAAGAGCGGAAGCTTCACCAGCCCCAAGGCTTGGGAAGCAAAGCGCTAGTACTGGTATAGCCTATAGCGAGGAGACTTATCAGCCCCCTAAAAAGGGCGAAGAAACGCTTCTTAGGGCAGATAATTGGGAAGATGACAATCTGGCTCTTGGAGATGTTGGATCGGCTTCTCCCCCAATACGTACCAATCTCCAAGAAACGGCTTTCTTCTTCCCCCAACTTCGCACGGATCAGCAAGGAAATATAAGTCTTTCCTTTACCATGCCTGAGGCCCTGACCCGATGGAAATTCTTAGGGCTAGCGCATACTGAGGATCTGAAGTCAGGCGTTCTCGGTGGAGAGACAGTAACCCAAAAAGAACTGATGGTGCAACCTAACCTTCCACGTTTTTTGCGAGAGGGTGATAGTCTGCGTCTTATCGCTAAACTGAGTAATCTTTCGGAGGAGGCCCTTGCAGGGAACGCTAAACTGGAGATTCTAGATGCGCGTACTATGGCCTCTTTGCTTAGTGATTTTAGCGTTGCGCGAAGCGAACAAAGCTTTGACCTAGGCGCTGAAAAAAATCAAACTCTTGCATGGGATGTAGTCGTGCCGGAAAATGTCCAGGCGGTTGTCATCCAAATTTCAGCTAAAAGCCAAACTTTTGGGGACGGAGAGGAAAATGTGCTGCCGGTATTACCTAATCGGATGTTGGTAACGGAGACTTTACCGATGAGTATGGTCAAATCTGGCAAGAAGGAATATACCTTCAAAGGCCTTGCCGCCGCGAATCAGTCCAGTACCTTGAAGCACCAAAGCTTGACCTTAGAATTTAGCTCCAACCCCGCTTGGTATGCAGTACAATCGCTGCCATATCTGATGGAGTTTCCATATGAATGTACGGAGCAGATATTTAGTCGCCTCTACGCCAACACCTTGGCAAGCCATATCGCCAATCAAAATCCTCGTATCGAGGCAATCTACCAACAATGGCAGCAGGCCGCTACCCAAGGGGATAGCCGTTCTTTTATGTCCATGCTGGAGCAAAATCAAGATCTCAAAACGGCCCTGCTGGAAGAAACCCCATGGGTTCGCCAAGCCAACAATGAAAGTGAGCGTAAAAAGCGCCTTGGTCTATTGTTTGATCTCAACAGGATCAGTTTAGAGTCAGCTACCGCCAAACGTCAGCTTGAAGAGCGACAATTGGCAAATGGTGCTTTCAGTTGGTTTCCTGGCATGCGTGAGAGCCGCTATGTCACTCAATTAGTGGTTACAGGCATTGGGCATCTACAAAAGCTGGGAGTTAGTAGTTTTGGCAATCCTGAGATTGGTAATATGACAAGCCAAGCCATCCGCTACTTAGACCGCGAAATGCAGCAAGATTATGAGCGTTTTACCCGTCGTACTCCAAAAGAGGATTGGAATAAATATGTACCGGGAGCGACTCAGATTCAGTATCTATACATGCGCTCCTTCTTCCCCGATATGGAGCAAACCAATGGTACGGATCAAGCCTACGCATTTTACTATGCGCAAGCTGAAAAACACTGGCTGCAGCAAAGTCGCCAATTGCAAGGAATGTTGGCCTTGACTTTCCATCGGACCGAAAACCAAGCTGCTTCCACTAAGATTCTCGCCTCTCTCAAAGAAAATGCCTTAGTTGATGAAGAGCGCGGTATGTATTGGCAGGACCAGCGCAATGGTTACTATTGGTATCAGAGCGATATCGAACGCCACGCTTTACTTACCGAAGCATTTTACGAAGCTGGTGGCGATCTAGAGGCGGTTGCACAGCTCAAACTTTGGCTGCT
>CAZHOC010000236.1:6040-7126 GCA_964534295.1 uncultured Bacteroidia bacterium
GACTGGAAATCGACTCGGGCCACAGTAGCAGCTTGTAATGCATTACTGGCAACAGGTGCTGATTGGTTGCAAAATCAGGAGCTCGTAGCCATAAGCCTGGGTGGGGAAGCGATTTCTCCCCAAACTGACGAGTCGGTCAATCTTGAAGCGGGTACTGGTTACTTTCAAAAGCGCTGGGAAGCCAGTGAAATCGATGCGAGCAAAGCTGAGGTAGTGCTGCAAAAGGCAAACAAAGAACTGGCTTGGGGAGCGATGTATTGGCAATACTTTGAGCAGATGGACAAGATCAAATTTGCCTCTACTCCCCTATCCGTCACGCGCAAACTTTTCAAAGTGGAAAACACCGCTGATGGCGAGAAACTGCTAGAAACACAAGCGTTCTCCGTAGGAGAAAAGGTGAGGGTAATACTTGAAATCAGAGCAGATCGCCCCATGGAATATGTGCATCTCAAAGACCAGCGAGCTGCCTTATTTGAACCGAAGGATGTCTTGTCCCAATATCGTTGGCAGGGTGGCTTGGGCTATTACCAGAGCACACGTGATCTTTCGACCAATTTCTTCTTCGATTATCTGCCCAAGGGTACTTATGTATTGGAGTATGATCTTTACGCTACCCAGTCGGGGAACGCTTCTCAAGGTATCAGCACTTTGCAGTGTATGTATGCTCCTGAGTTTAGTGCTCACTCTGAAGGGATTAGAGTTGAGATCAAATAGAAGTAGAATTTTAAAAAAATAGCAAGCTCCCTTTGTAGAGATCTAATTCTTCTACAAAGGGAGCTTCTGGCTTTTAGGCTGCGGCTTCGCCGAACGCTTCTTTCGCTGCCTTGTTACCAAGATATACAGCCACAGAAGCGGTAACATACATCATGATACTGTATACTGCGGCAGCAATAGCAAAGTCAGGTCTGGCCAGACTCACAACCGCTAAACTTATGGCTAGAGTTCCATTTTGATTGCCAGATTCGATCGCAATAGTTAGCGACTGCTTGAAATTGAGTTTGCCAAGTTTAGCCGTGAAGTAGCCTACCAACATAGTGGCAATGTTGAGAGCAAGGGTGATGAATAGGGCGCTCTCAAAATATTCTA
>CAZHOC010000237.1:0-7115 GCA_964534295.1 uncultured Bacteroidia bacterium
CTCTTATCAGCAGACATTTGTACGATTCCATCGCCGTTTTTGTCTTCAATACCGATGAGGCCCGTTTCTTGCCAGTTAGTAACCCATGCTGGTAGGGCTGCGATTTCTGCCCCTTGGACCGTGTTGATCATATTGGTACGAGCAAAGGCTGCGACTGCAGGAGCAGTGGTATATAGGATAGCGATGAATAAAAGGGCATAACCCGCAGACTTACGAGCATCGCGTACTTTAGGTACAGTGAAGAAACGAACAATTACGTGCGGCAATCCTGCAGTACCAAACATCAAGGCGGCTGTGTACATAAAGAGGTCAATGGTTGACATGGAACCATCGGTATATGCAGAGAAGCCGAGTTCTGTTGAGAGGCCATCTAGTTTATCAAGCAGGAAGACACCTGGCTCATTGACTAAAGTATCTCCAAAGCCGAGCTGCGGGATCGGGTTGCCTGTCATCTGAATGGAGATAAAGATGGCAGGTACCATGAAGGCAAAGATCAAAACACAATATTGTGCCACTTGGGTGTAGGTAATCCCTTTCATACCACCCAATACAGCGTAGAAGAAAACGATCACCATACCGATGATTACCCCTAAGGTGATATTGACATCAAGGAAACGAGAGAATACTACCCCTACCCCACGCATCTGACCTGCGACATAGGTAAAGGAGACAAAGAGGGCACAGATCACGGCTACGATACGAGCAGTACGGCTGTAGTAGCGATCACCAATAAAATCAGGAACGGTAAACTTTCCGAATTTTCGTAAGAAGGGCGCAAGCATCAGGGACAGCAATACATATCCCCCGGTCCAGCCCATCAGGAATTTAGAGCCATCGCGGCCTGCAAAAGAAATCAATCCGGCCATGGAGATGAAAGAAGCTGCCGACATCCAGTCAGCGGCAGTAGCCAAACCGTTCGCCAAAGGCGAGACCCCACCACCAGCTACATAAAAGTCCTTAGTAGAGCTGGCACGAGACCAAATCGCGATCCCTATATAAAGGGCGAAGGTGATCCCCACCAATATGAAAGTCCAAAGTTGTATATCCATTTTTTGCGAGTTTTAGTATGAAAGGAAATTAGACCAGTTCGGGTTCTTGATTTTCATCAGGCCCTTCATCAACATCATATTCTTTGTCGAGACGGTTCATCAAGAAGACATAGACAAAAATCAGAGCGACGAAGACATAAATTGAACCTTGCTGAGCAAACCAAAATCCTAGTTTAAAGCCACCGATCCGGATCGTATCCAATTGATCGACAAACAAAATCCCAAAGCCGTAGCTGACCACAAACCAGATACTCATCAAGATGATCATGTACCGTAGGTTGGTCTTCCAATATTTCGATAGATCTTTCATAGTCATCAATATATGTAGATTATTTCATATTATAAATAAAGCATCATTTGCATGCGTAGGAGATTTTTAGGTGTAGGAGCAATAGTTTCACTCTGGTCCTGATTGCGCTGATACTCAAAAGTTACTTTGGCATTATGGCCATCGAGATAAAGATTTAGCCCAGCGCCAAACTGAGAAGAGTGCGCGTAATCAAAGTCCTCATAAGCATCTAGATTACGACGAGTATAGTGTAAATAAGGCTGTACACGTACTTTTTCGCTAAACTTTGGGGTCAAGTAACCCACTTGTGCATAGCTGATCGTACCGCTACCAGTACCCCCGACAAGGGCTGGCCGTACCGGTGCTCCTGTCATATTAGGTCCCCAATCATTTTTTACTACCGAAGCATAAGCTGTTACCGCCTGACCATTTTCACCGATTGGACTATCAAAGAATACGTCAGCACCAAATGAGTTTACATCGTCTATTTCAGTTGTTCCAGCGTCAGTTTTGTGAGATGCCCCTGCTTCGTGGTGGAAAAAACCTGCACCGACGTTTAAGACACGTTTGGTCCCTAAATAGGAGCCCACCATATAGGGAAGGGTGTTGCCCTCTTGGTCAAGAAACTGATAATTCAAGTAGGCAGAATAAATTTTACCCCCTCCTTCTTGATTAGGATTGTTATATACTGCCTGGTTGACTGGTAGGGATTCATAGTCCACCTCAGCAAAGAAATTGTTTCTGAGTCCCTGATTGACGGCTAGTCTATAGTCTAGCTTACCTAATTTGCCCTTAGCGAAAAAGCCCAAATGACGAGCAAACTGATCAGAAAGTCCAATCATCCCCCAGTTGTGTCCAGGAGCGTCTAAGGTGAGCATGTTTAAGGTACTTTGGTTGGCAAGACGAGTTACTCCATTCCAATAATGAAGCCCTCCACCCACATGCAAGACTTTGGGGATAACAGTAAAGTCAGCCCAGGCATCATGCATAAAAATCTGAGCACCAGCACCTTTTCCCACAGGATCCATAGAGGCAGTACTCAGGTTATTTAATCCAAAATGAGTTAGTACCAAGAAGCGTTTATTGATCTGGGCAAACATTAGGAATCGAGAACGGCGTAAACGAAAATCAGTGCTTAATTGCATGCCGCCCGGATCAGTAGCCATATTTTGAGTGGTGGCCCACATCTGATGCCAAGTAATCAAGCGAAAATATTTACTGCCATCTTCGCTTAGTTTTACCTTTAAGCCTCCTTTATAGTCAATAGAGCCCTGACCTTGGAGGTAGGCAGAAGATAGCAGCAAACAGAGACTTAGTATGAAATAACGCATAGTAGTAGCATTAAGAGATTGTTGATTTAATAACATATCTAGATATCTCGATAACTAAAGTATGTAAATATCTAGATACTTGCAAACTTTAATCAAAAATGCCTTTAAAAATCAGCTGGGAGGGATAAGTAATTGGTGGATAGAAAAAATGAAGCGAGGAAGCGTTCTGCGAAGCAAGAATAGAAAATATATATCTCGACAGATGAGAATTTTGCGACGCAAGAAATAGTCCAAAATTGAAAACCATCTGGCGCGAATTTGGGTTAGTTTTAATGTGTCCTTAATCTAGTCCTATGAATCAGTGGTGGCGCTCTTGGTTTTTTACTCCTTCGGAGAACGCTCCTACCTCCAGCTCATTAGAGCAGGAAGTAGAGTTTTTTCAATTTCGTTGGCAGGAAGGTTATCAGTCTCTACTCCCTATACAACTTATGGGTGGTCTATTACTGATGACCTACATTTGTGGGATTGTCGCCTGGCTGTTTTTTGACTCTATGATGACTGCCCAAGTTTGTCTATGGTTGGGGCTACTGTTTTTTCCTTATTATTTTCCCGCTGTTTTTCTTTCCAAGTCCTATTGGGAAATGGAACAGAACACTGAGCTTGAGCTCGATCATAAAGCCAATTTGATCTCCTATCGCAATCAAGATCAGCATCTACTATTTCATCAAGACCAGATCGAAAGCTGCGAAATTGTCCAGTCTGAATTCATGCCTTATTCACTCAATTATCTTAGTCTAAGGGTTAAGGGAGGAGTGGAAATTGTGATTTCAAGTCTGATTATTGATCCTGAGACGCTCAGCCAGCACCTGGAAGTAAAGCCCGTTATCAAGCGGCGCTTTTTTAACGCCTTCCCTCGTCTTAAGGCTTTGCAAAAAGTTTCAGAAGAAGCTCCTAAGAAGGTCTAAAGTACCGTTTCCAAAGTATTGATCACCTGTTGATATTCCTTTGATTTGAGGGAATAGAAGGTATTTTTGCCATCCCGAGTGGCTTCTACTACTCCCCTATCTTTGATGATGCGGAGGTGATGGGAGACAACTGCCTGTCCGATATCTAAAGCTTCATGAATCTCCTTTACGGCAAGTTTTTCGTGCTGAGACAGTAGATCGATAATCGCGATCCTTACTGGATGTGCTATGGCTCGCAATACCTCTGTCGCGGTCAATAGGAATGTACCGTCTAATCTTGAGTTCATTTGGCCAATTTAGATAAAAAATCTATATATCTACACATATAGACTAATCTTCATAAACTGCCCTAGCCCAATAAAAAAGAACACACCGCAGGAAGTCCTGCAGTGTGAGTATTGAACACCTTAATGCGCTACCTAGCGCTTAATTACGGTCTTAGTTTGTGGGACGAAGGTGGGTGAGGTGGTTTTGTCTTTTGCCAGTTTATCATAGTCAAACTCCCCAGTTACCTTAAGCTTATAATCAACCTTATTGGTAGGCCCACCTTCAGCTACCAAATGAATGGTGAGATATTTGTCATTTTTCATTCCCTTCATGGTGATCGTTTTTTCCACTCCGGCGGTCTCACTCCCTTTATCGATCTCAATGTATTTGGTAGTGATATAATTGTCGTTGACATCATACTTACAAATGGCCAAATGAGCACCGTTTTTCCCACCTGTCTTCTTGAAAGAAACCTTTACATGATCCCAAGGTCCGACCGCAAGGCGAAAGGTGCGTTCGGTGTAGCAAGAACCGCGAAAGTTTTTAAAAGGGACGGTAAGATTGACCGGGCCCGGTGTGCCCTTGTCTCCAACGATTTCTCCGACAAGTTCGTAAGCACGAATTTGAATATTGACGACATCATCCGAGATCTTTTCTAAATCGATAAAGGGAATTTCATCTCCCACCATAGCATTAGCGGCGTCTACTCGAAAGCTAACCATAGTCCTTACCACCTCATCGAAGGCATCGGTGAGGCGTGCAAATAGGCTAGTACAAGAGGGTTTCGCTGCAGGCTGAGAGGGATGAGCGTTCGGCGCAGCCGCTATACCTAAAAAAACTAGGGTTGCCATGGCTAAAGTGATCATCAGCGTTTTCATCATGATTTGGTATTTAGGTTAATGTTTGTTTATGAACCCAAATAGCAGATGATAACCTCCGATGGCGTCACCCTCTGGGGTGATATTGAAAAAGAATGTCCCCTACAAATACCTAATTGGAAGGCATTTATAGGGGACAGCGCTTATTTTTGAGGATTCTGCTTAGCAGAACTCTTCAAAGGCAGCTTGTAGATTGGCAGAGATCATGAAAGCCGGACGTCCTTCGATGTGATGACGTTCGATCATGTGTACCAAATCACCATCTTTAAACAAAGCGATGGCAGGAGAAGAAGGAGGATAAGGGAGCAAGTATTCGCGTACGCGCTTAGTTGCATCAAGATCTACCCCAGCAAATACCGTAACGATATTGGTTGGGTTTTTCTCTGTGTTTTGGATAGCGTGAACTACTCCGGGGCGAGCCGCACCAGCTGCACAACCACAAACAGAGTTTACCACTACTAGGGTAGTTCCCTCTTGATTGCGAAGCGTATTGTCTACGTCTTCGACGGTATGCAAATGCGTAAAGCCGGCATCGGTGAGCTCGGCTGCCATAGGAGCCGTAATTTCAGCTGGATACATATCTATTTTCCTTTAAAAAGATTTCTTATCGCAAAAATACGATAATTTATTTTAATGGTTAACGGCTAATCATATTTTAATGTTATAACACTCTTGATCAAGGGAGTTTTTCCCCTCATTAGTGATCCCAAGACCTGAATTTAGCCAAACACACCTTAAATAGGGATTAACTCATTCCCTTTTTAGCCCAACTGGCTTTGTTCATTTTTTAAATGGGTGTGTCTCTCCCTAGGGCTAGTTGATCATAATTATTATTGCCCAAGCGATCATGACTTTATGTTTGAATTGAATTCAAAGCAATCATAAAAATTATTGTCATGAAGATTTTTAAGAAAGTGATGAGATGGTTGGGATTTAGCCTAGCTACGGTATTGAGTCTTGCCTTACTGATAGGTCTGTCCTATAAGGTACTCGGGCCTGAAGCTCACGAACCGATGGGCAAACTGGTCGATGTGGGTGGCTTTAAAATGCATATCAATCCAGCAGGTATGAGAACTGACAGGCCCACTTTAGTGATCGAAGGGGGCGGCGGATTGGCGAGTGAATATTATCATTGGCTCAATGAAGGCCTAAAAGATAGTATGCGGGTAGTCCGCTATGATAGAGCAGGAATAGGATATAGTGAAGCCAGTGGTGCCCCTCGCGATCTGGAAACGATTGCCCGTGAGTTACATACGCTTTTAGAGAAAGCAGGGGAAAAGCCTCCTTACATAATGGCGGGTCATTCTATGGGGGGACCTTATATCAGTGTATATAACCAACTATATCCTGAGGAGGTAGAAGCACTCGTTTTTATTGATCCAACACATCCAGAGCGCGTAGAGCGATTAGGTTTGATGACGAGTTCCTCTTTCATCTTTAAGGCCATGGTTATGTCCTATCGAGCGATGGGTTTCCTAGCGGATGTGGGGCTATTAGGCCTTTATGACCGCTATGGCTCTCCTATCATTCCGATGGAAGGGCTTCCTGAAGAGATAGATGAGCGAACCAAGGATTTTGTACTTAATGGAAAGGTAGCTTATACCTACGCCAATGAACTCCAGCTTTATCACAGTAATTTGAAACGAGCTGGCCTTGCCAGCGAGTTTGGTTCTAAGCCTATTCGCTTTTTCAAATCAGCCAAAGAGGCCAGTGAGAAGGCCAAAGAATACTACCGAAAAAAAGGGATCGATCTGCATGCTCGAGGCATAGAGGAAGCCAAAATGGTAGAGGAATTCGTCAAAAAGTCTAGCGATAGCAAGCTATTTCATATCAATGGGGATCATAATAGCATGTATACCATCAAGGAAAATGCAGATATCATTTGCGAAGAAATCCTATTGCTATCAAGGGAATTGGCTAATCCCCTTTAGCAAGGCAAAAAAGCTCAGTGCCTTGATCAGTTAGAGTGATCAAAGCACTGAGTCTATTATTCCAAAGAATATAAGTCTCTATTTTAGGAGTCTGATCTTGGCCGAAAAGCGTTCTCCGTTTTTGAGTTGTCCTCGGACTAGGTAAAAGCCATCAACAAGCTCTGAGACATCGATGATTGCCTCTTGACTTTCAATAGAAAGCTTTTTTTTCAAGCTACCATCAAGGGCATAAATCTCTACATCGCTAATCCGACTGTTTACGCTAGTAGAAAGTTTGATGCTATCTTTTGTAGGATTGGGAAAGAGAGAAACGTTCACCGATCTAGGTGATACCTCAAAGATGGAAGTACTAATGTCATTCACGGCAAAAGTCTTGACACAAAATGGATTAGAGGTAGGGACGAAGTTGACGCCAAAAGCAACGCCAAACTGAGATTCATTGACAAAGAGGTAATCCTGACCGTT
>CAZHOC010000238.1:0-3782 GCA_964534295.1 uncultured Bacteroidia bacterium
TGGCGTAATGCTCGGTGGCATCTTTAATCCCGCTCTTTTGGTGCGCTCCCGGCGACTGGCCATGGGTACATCAGCGGTAACCAGAAGGGTATGGAAGCCTGCAGCCTTCGTTCTTTCTAGCAGAGAGTCTCGGATCTCACGATCCTTGGGAGGATAAAGTTGAAACCAGCCCATGTCTCCGATATGTTCACCTACCGTTTCTGGCGTTTCGGTAGCCACGGTACTGAGGGTATAAGGAATCTGATTGCGTTGTGCAGCAGCAGCGAGATAATGCTCCACCTTGGGCCACATCAAGCCTGTCAAACCTACAGGAGCGATCCCAAAAGGGGCACTGTACTTACGTCCAAAGAGGGTGGTTTCTAAATTGGCTTGTAGCTCTCCTTTGCAAAATTGCGGGCGGAAGGTAATTCTTTGAAAGGCCTCTTGGTTACGTTGGAGCAAATCTTCATCCCCGGTACCAGACTGCAAATACTCCCAAGCTACTTTGGGTATTCTTTTTTTTGCCTTCTTTGCAAGGTCTTGGATAGCAGGGTAATCGTTAAATAAACGTTCTCTTTGTTTTTCGTATCCCATATCTGGTTCTTATCGGCTATGTTGCCTCAATCATCGTATCGCGAGCAGACCTAAATATTTAGCGTCTCTTAAAATTTTCACAAAGATGGATAAAAACTCCCAGAAAAGGAGTCCATTTATCGCATTAAAATGACACTATACGTCCTTCTTTTGCACTACGCTCTGCCATATCAATTATCCGCATCACATCTCGCCCCTGAGAAGCAGAAACCGCCAACTCCTCCCCTTCTCTGATCGCGGCATATATATTTTGGTAATAATCCATATAGTTGCCTGCCAAGCTCTTGATGCGTCCCTTCAGCACTAATCCGTTTTGTTCGGTATGGATATGGCCATAGTTTTCTTTCGTTTCTTCTCCCCATTGGGGAACGTTTGGCCTTTTGCCTTGCTTCAAGGCTTCTTCTTGGGGATCCAAGCCCCACTTATAAAAACTGCCCTTTTCTCCTAGTATCTTATATCGAGGACCGGGTTCCCGCACGAGATAAGAGCTTTTAACAATCGCCTTTAGACCAGGATAATACAGATGGATTTGAAAAGCATCTTCGATTTTCCCACCGGCTCTTTCGATCCTGAGGTCTGCAAAAACGCGTTCGGGGAAGCCGAAAAGCACCAAAGCCTGATCAATGAGGTGAGAACCTAAATTATACAAAAGGCCTTTACCGGGTCCAGGCTCTTCCTTCCAACTATCTTGTATATAGGTCCGGTAGCGATCATAATGTGCCTCATACTCTACCAAACGGCCCAATAATCCTTCTTGTACTAGTTTTTGTACCGTCAAAAAATCCCCATCCCAGCGACGATTATGATAAACCGAAAGGCAAAGACCCGAGCGTTCCGCGAGGCGGACCAACTCATCAGCCTCAGCCAGCGTGGTCGTAAAGGCTTTCTCAACTACGACATGCTTCCCTGCTTTGAGAGCTGCTTCGCAGAACGGAAAGTGCGTAGGTTCTGGCGTATTGACTACCACCAATTCTATCGAATCATCAGCAAGAATTTCTTCAAACTGACGAGCGATCTTAATATTGGGATAGTATTGGGAGGCGTCGCTTTTGCTGCGTTGCCAAATGGTATCAAGGGTAAAACCAGCATGTGTATCTAACAAAGGCGCGTGGAACACCTTACCGGACATGCCAAAGGAACAGAGGGCGGTTTTGATCGGGTTCATGCAATAAAGTAAGTATTGAGTAGAGAGTATCTAGTATTGAGACTTATCACTTGAGGTAAGTTAGTCAAGACTAGCTACTTTCTACTTAATACTATGGACTTTATACCTATTCCTAAAACTCTGCGGTCTTAGGCGCACGTGGGAACGGTATCACGTCGCGAATGTTGCCCATACCAGTAACGAAGAGCATCATACGCTCAAAACCGAGCCCGAAACCACTGTGAACACAGCTACCATATTTGCGCAGCTCTAGGTACCACCAAAGCTCCTCTTCAGGAATACCTTGATCTTTTACTTTTTGCAGCAAGACATCATAACGCTCTTCCCGCTGTGAACCGCCAACGACCTCGCCGATGCCGGGGAATAGGATATCCATAGCGGCTACGGTCTTATCATCTTCATTGAGGCGCATATAAAAGGCTTTGATGCCTTTAGGGTAATCGGTTACGATCACAGGCTTACCAAAGTGCTTCTCTACTAGGTAGCGCTCATGCTCAGACTGCAAATCTTTGCCCCATTCAACGAGATACTCAAACTTCTTCTTTTTGAAGGGCTTTGAATTGCGTAGGATGTCAATGGCTTCAGTATAAGTAATGCGTTCGAAATCGTTGTCCACTACAAATCGGAGAGTATCCAGCAGTGGCATCGGACGACGCAATTCTTTTTTCATGTTTTTCTCCTCCTGCTCAATCCGGTCATGTAGCACTTGCAAATCCTCGGCATTGTGCTCCATCACATACTTGATGATGTAGCGGAGAAAATCCTCGGCCAAGTTCATATCGTCCACTATATCGTGGAACGCCATCTCTGGTTCGATCATCCAAAACTCTGCCAAGTGCCGGGTAGTGTTGGAGTTTTCGGCCCGGAAGGTAGGTCCGAAAGTGTAAACTTTTCCTAGCGCCAAAGCACCAATTTCGGCTTCTAGCTGACCAGAAACGGTGAGATTGGTCTCCTTACCAAAGAAGTCCTGACTATAATCAACCTTACCATCCTCGGTCATAGGAGGATTAGTAGGCGGCAGAGTAGTAACTCTAAACATCTCCCCTGCCCCTTCGGCATCGCTACCGGTAATAATGGGAGTATGGAGATAAAAGAATCCTCTATCGTTGAAGTATTTATTGACCGCAAAAGCGAGGCTATGGCGAATACGGAAGATGGAACTAAAAGTCTTGGTGCGCATGCGTAGGTGCGCTTTTTCCCGTAAAAACTCTAAGCTGTGCTTCTTTGGCTGAATAGGATAGCTAGCCGGATCTGCTTCACCGAGAATCTCAAGAGATTCAGCAAGAAGCTCCATAGACTGGCCACGGCCTTGAGAGGCAACTAAAGAGCCAGTAGCGGAGATACAAGCACCGGTATTGACTTTTTTGAGTAGTTCCTCGTCAAAATTTTCGAAATCAACTACGATTTGAAGGTCTCTAATAGTAGAGCCATCATTGAGGGCGACGAAACGGCGAGAGCGAAAGGTACGCACCCAGCCTTGGACGGTGATGGTTTGTCCTTGAGGATCTGTCTTTAATAAAGTCGAAATGCTTATCATAGTATATAAACTAAAAGAGGACGCAAAATTGCGTCCTAATCTCTATTTTTTCAAGTCCGATTTAGCTTTACTCACTTACGGAGAGGTAGATATCTTCGCCGGGCTTTTTCATCAGGTGTTTTTCGCGGGCGAAGCGCTCCATCTCCTCGAGGTCGCTGTAGATTAGGTCGCGTTGATAGTCGAGGGACTGAATCGCCGAATTATAAAAATGGAAATTATCTTCCAGCTCCGTAATCCGTTGATCCATTTTTTGATGGGCTTGCCAATTATAGCGGTCAAAAAAGAACATCCATACCCCTGCAGCCACCAATACAACTAAGTATTTGTTGGTTAACACTTTGAGAAAAGGTGCAAGTGCTGACTTTAATGTAGGATTTTTCTGTGCCATTGGCGTGTCCTAATTACGCTTTCAAATATATTAAGTTTCGGAGAAGAAGCAAAAATTTACTTTAAAAAACGTGATAGATGTATCTGAAGAGTTTGGTGGGGGTAGCTACGGGCTTATGG
>CAZHOC010000238.1:3792-7103 GCA_964534295.1 uncultured Bacteroidia bacterium
CACTCAGCAGATTACCCCAGTCACTTATCAAAATCGGTGACTGGGGCATCTAAAGGCCGATTTGTCGTAGTATCGGCTAGCAAAGATTTATTTATTGAATCAATAATTTGCGGCTAGCATAGTATTGACCTTGGACTTTGAGTCGAACCAAATAGACTCCTGGGCTAACTTTTGGCAAGTCCCATTGACCTTGAGTTTGCCCGGCACTCACTGCAATATCGCCTAGTTTAGCGCCTCGGATATCGTATAGTTCCAAGCTACCATCTTGCCAATCAGCAGGACCTTGTAACTGGAAATTGGCTGAAGTAGCATCAGTAGATTGAATCTGAAAATCAATAGGATGATTGGTTTTTCCTTTATCAGGGCGTCCAGATAATGAATAACTGCAATAGCGAAGCTCCCAATCTAGATCTCTTTCGGCAAAGGCTAGAGCGCTGGTAGTAACATTTTGATAGATCGTTCCGACAGGGACACCCTGAAAAGAATGGCTATTGATAAAGAAGTTGAGTGTCTCAGCACAATCTCCATCTTGCACATCAATTTTACCATTTACTACATTGCTACGAACCACGGTAGCCGCTCTGAAGTCCAAAGTCCCACTCCCTTTAATAGATCGAGAGAAGCTACCAACTGTCATAAACTCGGTGCTGTTAGGGATAAAAAGAATATCGGATAGTTCTTCATCGTATTCGAAGTCTGTCCAAGGAGAAAATACACTGTAGGTTTTGCCCCAAATGATAGATCCGTCTGCTCTTAGATTGAGCACAAAGGTCCGGCGTTCGGCGGCTGAGCCGAGTTCATGATAAGAGCCAGAAAGTAGATATCCTCTATCACGGCCATCAATACTGGTAGTGTAGCGAGTCAAACCCGTAAAGCGTACCTGCTCAGTTCCGTTTAAAAAGTATGTATAGTAGAATTGCTCACTGCCATCATTTTCAAGCCCAATCAAGAAACCTTGTTCCCTACCACTAAGGATATCAGTACTACTGCCAGAGATTAAAATTCCGCCGCTGCCGTCATTTGCGACATCGCTTACTTGGTGAGTAAAATCTACATTTTCGTATTCCTTGGCCCAGACTAGATTAAGATCAAAGTCAAAATAGGCTACAAGAATTTGGGCGTTGGTATTGACATCTGAGCCAGCGATGGCTACATAACCATCCGACATCATAAGCAGTTTTACAGCATTATCTTTAGTAGCAGTAGATAAGGTCGAGTGATTGATGAGGTTGCCTGCTTTGTCATATTGACTCAGCATGATATCCGTTTCAGGATTGGTGTTCCCATCGTTATTTGAGAGGGCGACTAGATAGTCTTGGCCTTCATCCCAAACTACAGATACAAAATCGTGCTCAGATTGTCCGACGGTATTAAGTACCTTACCTTGATCGCTAACATAGCTTAATAGACGCTCACCAGCCGTAATACCCGGATTTTGATTGGAGCTACCGCCTAAAATAAAGTTACCAAAACCATCTTGGCAGATGGTTTTAATGTTTACTTCGTGCTGGTTTGTGAGCTGGTTGGTAAATAATCCACTATTGAGTACCTCATAGCCATCAGGATTGATACGCATCATGTATCCCAAAGCAGAAAAATTGGGAGCTCCTTGCTTGATCGCACCCGCGATCACAAAATCTGACTCATCCTCTATCGGGATGATTTCATTGGCAGTCAATTTTTGAGGGGTTCTATCCTCCTCAAAAACCAAATAGGTTTTGAATCCCTGTGCGTGCGCAGGAAGCACAATTCCGAGAATTAAGCCGAGCAAAAGGGCTGAATAAGTAAAGAATCGCATATTGATATTATGGTTCGGTCCAGGTATTAGTTGAATACTGGCAATTTGAACATAATATCCCTTTTGGAAAAAGCGATTTAACCTAAATTATAACAGGTGTATTTTTTACAAATCTGAAATTTTCTCTTTCTTGACGTACATTAAGCTGAGATAATTCATAGGATTGCTTCCTAAACCGGAAACATTGGCTTGTAGCATGCGGAAACTACGATCATAATAAAGTGGAATAATCGGAGCCTGGGCCAGCATTAAGCGTTCCATTTCATGGTAAAGCTGGTATCTGAGGCTATCATTGGTTTCTTTAAGACTGGCTTCGTAGAGCTCATCATACGCTTTTGAAGAAAAATGAGAAGTGTTGGGTCCATCTGGGGAGAAGTTTCCAGACCAGTAAAGGGAAAGATAATTTTCTCCGTCAGGGTAATCAGCAATCCAACTAGCACGCCAAAAATTGATTCTAAGGCCATCACGATCGCTACGCAAGGTTCCCCCATCTAAGTTTTGGATCTCTGTTCTTACCCCAATCTGTTCAAAAGATTTTTGGATAAATTCAGAGATAGCAGCGTATTTCTGGGTTGAGTATAAAACGATTTGTTCGAGTCCTTCCCCGTTTGGATAGCCAGCTTCCTTAAGCAAGTCCCGAGCTTTGACGGGATCATAGGTATAACCTTGGACCGCTGCAGGGTCAAAGGCAGGCAAGCCCTTGGGCATGAAACCAGACTCGGCAGGATATCCCATTCCGTTAAGTAGAAAGCGTACTAGCTTGGGCCGATCTATTGCATAATTTAAAGCTTTGCGAAGCTTTACATCCATCAAAGGATGATCTTGGGTGATATCCAGATCAGGATCGATTTGAATGCCTAAATATTCTGTATTCAGTTGGGGAGAAAACAAAAACTGATATTTTTCGGCATAGGCGGGCTTGATGGTACCGTCGCGCTCTAGCACTTCATCTCGATAAGAATCATCTAAATCTCCTATAAAGTCAATTTTACCATGCACAAACTCGATAAAGGCCGAAAGGCGGCTGGGGATAAAACGTACTTTTACGGCGTCTAGATAAGGGAGGGCTTGGCCTTGGGCATCTTGCTCCCAGTAATAAGGATTGCGATGTAATATCAGACTTTGACCTTCTTTCCAACGGTAAAACTTAAAGGGGCCTGTTCCGATTGGATTACGCTGAAAATCTCTACCGTAATATTCGGTGATCTCATGGGGTACAGCATAGCAATAAGGCATACTTAATAGACCCAAAAATGGAGGGAAGGGCTTTTGTAACTGAATTTGGAAGGTTGTGTCATCTAAGGCTTTGAAACCAGAAATTGTTTTTGCCTCCCCAGTCTTATAAGCATCAATTCCTGCAATTTTGCCATTAAATACCCACTTACCCGTCGAGGCAACTTCGGGATCGAGTATACGGCTTAGACTATACTCAAAATCTTGTGCGATTAGCTCTCTAGTACTATCCGGATATTGATATTGGTCAAAGAAAACAGGATGTCGGTGGTATTTTATC
>CAZHOC010000239.1:0-7101 GCA_964534295.1 uncultured Bacteroidia bacterium
TGCTTCAAAATAGGCTTGTAATCCTTCTTTAGTAAACAGCAGATTGGCAAACTGATAATGCACGCCCGCCTGAAAATGCATGATGGCAGGTGTACCCGGACTTTGAAAAAAGATGCCCCCTGATTTTTGCTCTCCTAAGAAAACCGTCTGGCCCTCAAAGTGCTTGGTCAAAGCCACTCCTTTAGGATTGATAGTAAGATTGAAGAGACCGCTTTCGGGTGGATTAATCGTGCGTAAGGTCAAGCTTTGCTGAACGCGAAAATCATACTGCATCAGTCGCCAATCATTCTGGAAGCTTAGCTCACGCATATAGCCCTGCCCCATTATTGCAGGCAGCTCTAGGCGATCACCTTCTGGCTCGATACCAAACTTTTGAGCGACACTAGCGAGAGTCGAAAAGCCGGGTGAGATATGGAAGGTGATTTCCAAAACGATTGAAGATCAAATCTTAAAAAGATGGCTCCAGCCTTTGGCTAGGCATTTCTCTGGCGTACCGCCTCAGCGATGACCATACCGGCCGCCACCGATACGTTCAAGGAAGAGACATTGCCTGTCATCGGAATCTTGGCCAAGATATCGAGACGCTTGAGCATGGACTTAGAGATTCCGTTCTCTTCGGAGCCCATGACAATACAAATCGGCTCTGTAAAGTCTTGCTCGAAGATGGTATCACTGGCTTTTTCGGTACAGCCGAGGCTTTTGATGCCGTATGCTTGCATAAGCATCAAGCTATCTACGAGATTGTTTTCTCGACACACCGGCAAATGATGCAAGGCACCAGCCGAAACTTTGACTGCGTCTGCATTTGCAGCGGCCGAGCCATGTACAGGAATGATGATCGCATGTGCCCCCATACATTCAGCAGTACGAGCGATAGCCCCAAAGTTACGGACGTCCGTTACTCCATCGAGCATCACGAAAAAAGGCGTTTCTCCTTTTTCTTGTAGTTCAAGGATGATGGGCTCAAGGGAGACATATTCTATCGCAGCCATTACAGCCACCACTCCTTGATGATTGGCATCACCAGCCAAACGCTGGATTTTGACATCCGGTACGTGTTGTACTTGTACGCCTTTAGCGTTAGCCAAACGGCGCATCTCCTGTAATCGACCGTGCGTACTATCCTTACGGACAAAAATTTTGTCGATAGACTGGTCTGCCTCTAAGGCTTCAATTACGGGATGCAGGCCGTAGGTGATATTTTTTTTCGCCATGATTCTTCCTCTATGCCTCTGCCTCGATTAGCGGCGAGATTTTTCTTGCTGTATGAGTTGTTGGCCTACATTATTGCCGAGTAGGTTTTGGAGCTCCTCTGCCAATTTATTGGCTCGATCATCTTGGCCGACACGCGCATAATATTGGGTAGCCAAGAGCAATCCTTGCAGATAGTAGTTATTCTGTCCAGGATTGAATTTGCGTCCTTGCTGCTCTTTTTGGGCCCGAAGATAATCCAAGGCATCAGCCTCTAGATTTGCATACTCAGCCAGAGCTTGCTCTTGTAGGCCAGCGTTTGCCAGCATTTGGCATTGGCTAATCATGAGGGTAATCGTTCTATGGATCACGCTATGGGGCATTTTCGCTTCGCTGAACGCTAGTAACTCCCCAATTTTGGTACGATTAGCTTCTATTTGACGGGCGTATTGAGCTCTGGCGGTTTGGATCGAATCTGTATTCGCGCCTTCTTCTTGCAAGAGCTTACCCAAATTGACTGATTCAGTATTCCACTTGCTGATCTGACTTGAGTAAGAGTTGGCCAAACGGTAGAAAGCGTTGCGGTAGTTACCGACAATTACTTGACGGATATGCTCATCAAAATTAACAGCGGGATCATCCAACTTGGTATAGAGGAATTTCTCGGTCAAGTTTTCATACATCTGATCCTGCCCAATCCAGCCATAGAAGATATCTTCTGGAGTGTTGGCTGATTTTTTGACTGGTACTACGCGATAGGCCAAGCCTTCCATGCGGAAGTAATCCTGTAGGTTGACAAAGCTTGATGGCTGCATGGTGTTGGCAAAGTAAACCGGACGTTCCCAACCTTGGTTAGCGATGTTACGCACCAGGTTAAGGATCACAGAGTCCTTGCGCAGGATATAGGGATTGCGGCTGCTACCTCTTGGCTTGAACTGCCAAGTGATATTATCACCTTCGATCCAACTTGCTTCTTGACTAGAAAGCACACCATCTTGGACTAATTTATTCTTATGGGTTGGTAAGACGACATTTTTGCCTTTTATGCCCTGCATAACGAGGCCTTTCTCACCCGCATAATCTTTCTTTTCCATGGTGATAGGCAAGGCAGCAGACTCGTTTTTAGCTGACTGCATTTGCTCGATATACCAATCGGAGATCAGGAGCTCGAGGTTTACCACCCGCACATCTGAACGATAGCCCTCTACTTCCTGGATGTACCAAAGCGGGAAGGTATCATTGTCCCCGCCCGTGAAGAGGATGGCATTAGGCGCACAGCTATTGAGCAAGTTTTTGGCAAACTCAATATCGATCCAGCGACCCTTACGGCTATGGTCATCCCAGCCTTGCACGCCCATCAGCAATGGCGCGATGAAAACCACGCCAGCGGCGACATAAGGAGCGATATTTTTGAGCGGTCTCCGCAACACATCCACTAAGAAGAGTACTCCTAAACCGATCCAGATCGAGAAGGTCTGGAAACTACCCGCATAGGAGTAATCGCGTTCCCGCGGCTGCGGAGCATATTGATTAAGGTATAGTACAATGGCAATGCCCGTAAAGAAGAACAGCATCCCAATCACGGCGGCATCTCGCTTGCGATACAGGATTTGCCAGATCACTCCTAGCAAGCCAAAAAACAGGGGCAGCATGTAGAAGTGGTTTTTGCCTTTGTTACGCATCTTTGCCGCAGTCCAACGCATCGTCTGACCACGCTCAAAGCCTGACTCCCAAGCTGCGTCCTGCATATCACTTTCTCTACCCGCAAAATTCCAGAGGAAATAGCGGATATACATATGATAAAGCTGGTATTGCAAGAAGTATTGAAAATCTTCTGCCCGGGTGGGCCGATCATCGTAAGGGCTTTTTGCATCACTACCCTTGCGTTGAACGAAGTTCTTATAAGCATAAGGTCCGGTGCTATAATGATTGGGATCATACATCCTCGGGAACCAAACCTTGTTTTTAAAGGCATACTTGATGTCTTCTGTATCCTCGACATAGCGATCACTGCCTTCAAGCAGAACGTACTTCATCGTCTTGGACTCTGCTACAGCATAGCCTTGACGATCACGTTCCACCTGTGCATTGTACAGAGGACCTCTTACCAAAGGACGATCTCCATACTGCTCCCGCTTCATATAAGAGAGGAAGGTGATCACGTTTTCAGGATTGTTCATATCGATACCCGGATTGGCGTTGGAGCGCACAAAAATCTGGGTATAAGAAGAGAAGCCAATCAAAATCACCGTAAAGGCGAGGATAGATACATTGAGGGTAAGCAGTTGCTTTTTCTGGCTGTAATAAATCAGGAATACAATCGCGCTCACGACTAGCAAGCCGAAGATTGCACTACCCGTTCCCATAGGGAAACCTAAACCAGAAACCCCAGCGCCACCAGGCTCTTGGGTACCGGTAAAGAACTTCTCAAAGCCCCAAGCGATACTAAAGGTGGTCTGAATGATGCCATACTGAATCAAAGCCAAAGCTACTACAGCGATACCCATAGTCGCGAGAAAGCCTTTCCAGCTAAAGTCAAATTTGCGGAAGTAATAAACCGCTGCCAAAGCAGGGATCGTTAAGAGGTTCAACAAGTGAACCCCAATCGATAGGCCCATGATATAGGCGATCAAAATAATCCAACGAAGATTGTCTGGTTGGTCCGCTCTTGCTTCCCACTTGAAGATCAACCATACTACGATGGCGGTGAAGAAGGAACTCATGGAGTAAACCTCTGCCTCAACTGAGTTAAACCAAACCGAATCCGCGAAAGTACAGCTCAAACCCGCAATCACCCCTGCAGCCATGACGGTAAAGGTTTTTGCCTGCTCACTCATGCCTTCCATCTGCTCTATGCCTTTGCGAGCTAGCATGGTTACGGTCCAGCAAGTAAACAAAGCTGTAAACGCTCCCGCCGTAGCACTAAGAAGGTTGACCATAAAGGCTACATTCTCCGGTCCCATCGCAAACATCGCAAAAATGCGTCCCAAAAGGAGGAAAAGCGGTGCTCCCGGTGGGTGGGTTACTTCCAGTTCGTTGGCACAAGCGATAAACTCACCACAGTCCCAAAAGCTTGCGGTAGGAGCTACCGTGAGTAAGTATGTCGTCAGAGCGGCGAGAAAAACGCCCCATCCGGTTAGATTATTAATTCGGCTATAATTCATGGAATCGTCGATGCCTAATGGCAATTTGCCAAATATACCCCCGTAAAGGGGCAAGGTTCAAGTCTTTAACTTAAAAAGATAGGATCGCCAGACCTTATAGCACATTCTACCCCAGCCTAGACATTTCCTTTTTTGCTAAGCAAAAGCTATCTTTGTCTAAAAATATTAGCGTCTCTAATTTTTTAGCACGGAGTTAAACATGGCAGAAAATCCCACCAACGGTCAAGCAAACGGAGAAGACGTGACCACCCCAATCTCGGGGATGTATGAAAATTATTTTCTTGACTATGCCTCTTATGTAATCCTCGAACGTGCCGTCCCGATGATAGAAGACGGCCTCAAGCCTGTACAAAGGCGCATTCTGCACGCCATGCGTGAAATGCATGATGGTCGCTACCATAAAGTGGCTAATATTATCGGACAAACGATGCAGTATCACCCTCATGGTGATACCGCCATTGGAGACGCCTTAGTCAACCTAGGTCAAAAGGATCTTTTAATCGATCCTCAGGGCAACTGGGGAGATAGTCGGACAGGGGACCGTGCCGCTGCCGCTCGTTATATCGAAGCTCGCCTTTCAAAATTTGCCCTAGACGTAGCCTTTAATCCAAAGATCACCGAGTGGCAAATTTCATATGATGGCCGCAAGCGCGAGCCAATAAGCTTGCCGATGAAGTTTCCCATGGTGCTGGCCCAAGGGGTAGATGGGATTGCCGTAGGCCTTTCGACGAAGATTATGCCTCACAACTTCGTTGAACTCATCCAAGCTTCCATCAAAGTACTTAAAGGCAAGAAGATTGAGCTTTTCCCAGACTTCCCAGAAGGCGGGATGATTGACGTGAGCAATTACAATGGTGGGAAGCGTGGCGGTAAAGTGCGCTGTCGCGTTGCCATAGAAGCAGTCGATAAGACGACCTTATTGATTAGAGATATTCCCTATGGAGTTACCACTACCAGCCTCATTGACTCGATCATCAAAGCCAATGACAAAGGCAAGATCAAAATCAAGAAGGTAGTTGATAACACAGCCAAGGACGTTGAAATTCAAATCGACATTCCTTCAGGGATTTCGCCTGATGTGACAATCGATGCTTTATATGCCTTTACCGATTGTGAGGTTTCGATTTCACCGAACGCTTGTATCATTATCGATGATACGCCTCACTTCCTTACTGTAGAAGAGATTCTTCGTCTTTCTACCGATAATACTAAGGAGCTCCTCCGCCAGGAGCTAGAGATCAAACTTGCAGAGCTTAAAGAGAAATTACTTTACTCTTCTCTAGAGCGCATCTTCATCGAAAACCGCATCTATCGCGATATCGAAGAATGTGAGACCTGGGAAGCCGTTATCGAAACCATCGACAAAGGCTTAGATCCTTATAAAGCTCAATTCTATCGCGAGATCACCGAAGAGGATATCGTTCGGCTGACCGAAATCAAAATCAAAAGAATCTCTCGTTTCGATGCTTTTAAAGCCGATGAACTCATCCGCAATCTCGAAACCGACATTCAAGAGACTGAGCATCACCTCGCCAATCTAGTAGACTACTCGATTGCCTACTTTGAAAATATCCTCGCCAAGCACGGCAAAGGCAAGGAGCGCAAGGCGCAGATCATGAACTTTGAGACTATCCAAGTTCGTCGAGTGGCAGTTGCTAATGAAAAGCTCTACGTCAACCGTAAGGAAGGATTTATCGGCTACGGCCTCAAAAAGGACGAATACGTAAAAGATTGCTCTGACATTGACGATGTCATCGTATTTAGAGGGGATGGTAAATATCTCGTTACCCGAGTCTCTGACAAAGCATTTGTGGGGAAGGATATCATCCACGTAGATGTTTGGAAAAAGGGAGACGAGCGCAAAGTCTATCACGCAGTCTACAGAGACCCTAAGGTGGGTAAAAATTATATCAAACGCTTCGCGGTAACGGCTATCACCAGGGATAGAGAATATGACGTTACCAAGGGTAATAAAAACTCGAAACTGATCTATTTCACCGCTCACCCCAATAGCGAAGAAGAGACTATTACAGTATATCTGACTGCCAACTGTCGCGCCAAGAAAAAGGAGTTCGAATTTGACTTCGGGAGCCTCGCAATTAAAGGGCGCGCCTCACAAGGAAACGTACTCACCAAATACCCGATCCGCAAAATCGTTCAAAAAGAAATTGGTTCCTCTACCCTAGGGGGACGGAAGATCTGGTATGACGAAACTGTCGGCCGTCTGAACGTGGAAAAACGCGGTCAATTCCTTGGTGAATTCGATACGGAAGATCTTATTATCTCCTTTTATCGCAACGGGAGCTACCAATTGTCAAATTTTGAGCTAACCAACCGCTTTGACATTAGCAAGCTGGTCCTAATTGAGAAGTTTGATCCCAAGAAAATTTACTCTGCCATACATTACGAAGGCAAGAAAAAAGATTATTACGTCAAACGCTTCCAAATTGAGTCAACTAAGCTAGGTAAAGAATTTGTCTTTATAAGCGAAGAAAGCGGCTCAAAACTAATGGTGATCAGTAGCCAAGCCAAACCACAGGTCAAGTATCAAGTAAGCGCTGGTGGACGCAAAAAAGACGATGTAACGGTCGATTTGGCCGATTTTATCGATGTAAAAGGTTGGAAAGCCCTAGGCAATCGCCTGGATAGCCGCAAGGTCTATAATAAGTTCCAAGAAATTATCGTCGAGTCCGAAGATCCCGAAAATCTACAGGTTGGAGATTCCGTAGAATGGGAGGGTAAGGAT
>CAZHOC010000240.1:0-7096 GCA_964534295.1 uncultured Bacteroidia bacterium
AGACACCGGCAAAGAGATTGTTGAAGGTGCCATTTGCTTGGGGAGCGCCCCCATTGAGGGCATAGGTATAGGGCGCAGTGCCGCCAGTACCCGTGATGGTCAGACTGCCATTGCTGCTGCCAAAGCAATCTACATTGATGATGTTGCTGAAATCTCCACCCAGTACATTGGGTTCGGTGATGGTCGCATTGAGGCTAAAGAGGCAATTGTTCGCGTCGCGAACGCTCAAAGTATAGGTGCCCGCGGCAAGATTGTCGAATTGATTACTGGTCCCAAAGTTGATTCCATCAATAGAATATTGATAAGGAGCGGTGCCACCTGTTGGGGCGAGACTGACTGATCCAGTGCTATTGCCATTACAATCGACATTGATCTGATTGGCGATGGCGGCTGTGAGGGCCGTTGGCTCGGTGATGGTAACATTGAGCGTCGCGAAACAGCTGCTGTCGTCTCGTACACTTAGGGTGTAGGTGCCTGCTGCAAGGCCGTTGAAAGTATTGCCATTGCCAAAGTTGATACCATCGATGGAATATTGATAAGGTACGGTACCCCCCTGCCCGGCAACCGTAATTGCTCCTGTACTATTGCCCTCACAATCAACATTGCTCTGATTTGTTAGATTGAGATTGAGGACAGGGGGTTCCGTAACCGTTACTGCTTGGGTTTGTAAGCAGTTGTTCGCGTCGCGAACGCTCACAGTATAGCTTCCTGCGGCGAGATTGGTGAATGTTGGGTTTGGACCAAAAGCGCCGCCATTGATGGCGTATTGGTAGGGCGGCGTGCCGCCAGCGGCACCAATATTGACGGAGCCGGTGCTATTGCCATTACAATCGACATTGTTTTGACTTAGTATGCTCGTCGTCAAGAGCGGTGGTTCGTTGATCGTTACATTGAGGCTAAAGAGACAGTTGTTCGCGTCGCGAAGGACGAGCGTATAAGTCCCTGCGGTGAGTGTTCCGAGAATCGGACTATTGCCAAAATTGACCCCATCAGATGAGTATTGATAAGGTGCAGTACCGCCCGTGGCAGAGAGTTCGGCGGAGCCGGTACTTGCCCCATTACAGTCCACATCAATTTGATTGACCAAAGTCGCCGATAGAACCGCAGGCTCGGTGATGGTCGCATTGAGACTAAAGAGGCAGTTATTGGCATCTCTAACCGTTATGGTATAAGTACCGACGGCTAGGCCCGTAAATTGATTGCTGTTTTGGAAGTTGGTGCCATCGAGCGAATACTGATAAGGCGCGGTGCCGCCATTGGGGGTAATACTGACTGAACCAGTGCTATTGCCATTACAATCGACATTGACTTGGTTGCCAATCACGGCCCCAAGGACTGCAGGTTCGGTGATCGTTAGGTTGAGAGTGGCAAGGCAGCTACTATCATCTCGAACCGTAAAGGTATATGCACCCGCCGCGAGATTGCTGAATTGATTACCCGCTTGAAAGTTGAGGCCATCGATGGCGTATTGGTAAGGCGCGGTGCCGCCAGCGCCATTGAGCGATACGGCTCCTGTACTATTGCCATTGCAATCGACATTGGTCTGATTAGCGAGATTGAGACTTAAGACTGGCGGTTGAGTGATGCTGACTGCTTGGGTTTGGAGGCAGTTGTTGGCATCTCTGACAGTGATAGTATAGTTGCCGGCAGTGAGGTTGTTGAAGTTGCGGTTAGGACTGAAATTGACCCCATCGATAGCATATTGATAAGGCGGCGTTCCGCCGGAGGCATCCATATTGACGCTACCCGTATTGTTTCCATTACAGTCGACATTGATTTGGCTGAGGATGGCGGGTACGAGTGCCGGTGGCTCGGTGATGGTAGCGTTGAGGGTAAAAAGGCAGTTGTTCGCGTCGCGCACGACGAGATTATAGCTTCCTGCACTGAGCGTTCCGAGAATCGGACTATTGCCAAAGTTGACCCCATCAGAAGAATACTGATAAGGGGCTGTCCCTCCCGTTGCCGCTAGGGTCGCTGATCCAGTGCTTGCCCCATTACAATCGACATTGCTTTGGGCCGTAAGCGTAGCATTGAGTGGAGCGGCAGGCTGATTGAGCACATAAGTGATCGAATCCGTACAGCCTTGGGCATCGGTGATCACAACCGTATAGTTACCGGCCGGAAGACTGTTGAGCACTTGCGTGCCTGAATTTTGACTACTGTCGAGCAATACGGTCTGAGTATTGTCTTTCCAGATAAAACGATAAGGAAAGCTGCCTCCCACGATAGCGGTTAGGCTGCCCGTCGAATCCCCATGACAAGCTACATCTTGGGTGATCTGATTGAGGTTGAAAGGGGTAACGGTAACCACCAAGGTGTCTTCATCGGTACAGCCAATGGAGTCAGTGAGTTGTACGATAAATTGATAGGTTCCCGGAGCAGGAGGCGTGAAGATAGGGCTAAGGGCAGTTGGATCATTTAGATTGGCAGTAGGAGTCCAAGAGATGGTACCACTACTATCGCTGTATTGGGCGGGGAAGGCTAGGGTTGCATTGACACAAATGCTGGTATCGGGTCCCGGAATGACCTCAGCCGGATCGAAGATGCGGACCACCAGAGTATCTCGGGTTACAGTATTACAAATACTATCGCGAATGATAAGCTCGAAAAACTCCATGCCTTCGGCGATGCCATCGTCAGGAATATTCAGGTTCAGGGTAATCGAATCCTCAAAAGCAGCAAAGGTTAAATTGCCGGGAATAGTCAGGAAGTCCGTACCATTGGTGGCGGTACCGGCGAGGAGAAAGTCAACCGTTCTTGCCTGAGTGCTATCACCGGTGCGAACGATATCGAGGCTTAATTCATTACAGCCTTCCACGGCATAATCTGTCCCCGCCACATCATAAGTAGCATAAGCAGCAGTACGATTTTGGAAACAACGAATGCCTCCTAAATCAAGAAATACACCAGAATCGTAAGTGTCATCTCCGCCATCAGCAATGATCAGTTTGATGCGATAAGTTTGGCAGGGCTCAACTTGTATCAAGGCAAGCAAGGGCGTCGTAAAACCATTGTAGCGGATAGTTGAACCCGCAGCCGGAGGATTGTTGATGTAATAAGCGTTATTGGTGTTGGCATTGACATTGTCAATGGACACTGGGGTTGTGGTGCCCGGAATCAAAGCGATATTCGTTCCGCCCGGCGGTAAACCAGGACCACTCACGAAAAAGCCAAAGATGTCGTTGAAGTTGGCGTTGACGAATTGGGGATACTCCTCGGAGGCAAAAACGTAAGCAATCTGTATGATGTCGCAATCGGCGGTAATGTCAAATTCTAGTGCACAAGCATCATCGGTAGGACCGCCCGAGAGAAAATCCAGAATCGGGTCGTTGGTCCCACTGTTTTGGGTCCCGAAGTCATTGATAGAGGTATTGGGTCCGACGGCATTATTGACATTACCGGTGGTCAGCATGACGCCCTTGTCAATTCCGATATTGGTATTAGCTCCATCAAAAACCCCAGAAGCTCCTCCGGCACAATTAAGCACAACATTGTCGATGACTACCCCCCTGCCAGAAAGTGTGTCTGCCAATTGCTGACCGCTAAAGCCGGTACTAACTACGAGCTGAGCCGTAGCAGAATTGAGCATGAAAAAGAGAAGCAAAGCAAGGGCTAAAGTCTGTCCCAATCGGGACTTTAAAATTGAGGAAAACGGAGGTTTGCGCTTTGAAGCCAGAGGATACATGGGGGATGCTTTACAGTAAATCTCTTGTAGTGTGTGTACTGTAATGATTCCAATGGCTGCGATCACCCTACCGTTATAAATGTCTCAAAATGAATGTTTTAGGTGCTGGAAAATATCAGGTAGGGAGAACAGTCTGCACTGGAAATCGAGCAATTTCCATTGTCACGATTGGCGAGCTCAAAAAGGTTGGGTAAGCAAAAAAATAAATTAAATATTTTTTGAGATGAGCGCTGGGATTTAGCCCTCGAGTATCTCCATCAACTCCAGCCAGCGATCTGATTTGGTGTCGAGATCGAGATTGACTTGCTCCAATTCTTGGGTCCAAGCGGTCAGTTTTTCATAGTCGGTTTCACCGGAAGCAATCAGTTCATCTAGCTCGGCTTTGCGTGTTTCCAATTGCTCGATTTCGGTCTCGAGGCTTTCAAACTCGCGCTTCTCTTTATAGCTAAACTTCCGTTTTTTACTGGCCTCAGCATGGCTGTTTTCTGCAGCTTTTTGTGGACGATTATCCTTCTTTTCTTTGGGGGCTTGTGCTTTGGCTTCAGCAGCGGCCTTTTCTTCTTTTTCTACCGCCTTGCGGAACTGCGAATAACTGCCGGGAAAGTCCCGTAATTGCCCCTCGCCTTCAAAGACAAAAAGGTGATCCACCAAGCGATCCATAAAGTAGCGGTCGTGAGTTACCACCACTAGGCAACCTGTGTACTGCTCTGCCAAAAACTCCTCCAACTTGCGCAAAGTGATGAGGTCGAGATCATTGGTCGGCTCATCGAGGATCAAGAAATTGGGATTGGTCATCAGGATGCGCAGCAAGTGGAGGCGGCGTTTTTCTCCCCCACTGAGTGTAGAGACCAAATTGAAGTGCATGTGCCGCGGAAAGAGGAAGTGTTCCAACAGCTGTGAAGCCGAAAGGGTCTGACTCTTAGAGAGTTCGACTGATTCAGCTGCTTCGGTGATGACTTCGATAACGCGGGCGTTGTCTTTAAAGGTCCAGCCATCCTGCTTATAATAGCCGGAGACAATGGTCTCGCCCCAGCGGATCTTACCTGAATCCGCTTCTTCCTCGCCTACGAGTAAGCGCAACAAAGTCGTCTTGCCCACGCCATTGGGCCCTACCACCCCTACTCTATCGTAGCGATTGAAGGTGTAGGTAAAATTGTCGAGGATATTGAGTTCGCCATAGGACTTGCGGAGATTTTTGATCTCGAGGGTCTTACCGCCGATGCGACGGCCTTTGACCATGAGTTTCATCTCTCGATCATCGCCCTTGCGGAGGGTTTTTTCTTTGAGATCGTGGGCCGCGTCGATGCGGGATTTGGATTTGGTGGTTCTCGCCTTCGGCGAACGACTGAGCCATACCAATTCCTTTTTGTATAAGCTGGTAGCGCGTTCGCGATTGACCTCTGCGAGTTGCTCTCTTTCGGCCTTTTGGGCGAGGAAGTAGGCATAATCTCCTTTGTAGGAGTAAATATTGCCGCCATCTAGCTCCAGGATTTCATCCGTAATGGCATCCAAAAAGTAGCGATCGTGGGTTACGACCAACAATGATTGCTTCGCATTCGCCAAAAACTTTTCCAGCCACTCGATACTTCCTAGGTCCAAGTGGTTGGTAGGCTCATCCATGATCAAGAGATCAGGTTCCATGATGAGCGCTTGCGCTAGGGCCACTCGTTTGCGTTGCCCTCCCGAAAGCGCGCCCGCGGGCGTGTCGAGAAAGTCTACCTGCAAGCGAGTCAAAATCTGTTTGATTTTGACCTCATAATCCCAAGCCTCAGCGGCGGCGATTTCCGCTGTGATTTTTTCGAGCTTTTCTGGCGCGACATTGGGATCGGCAGTGAGTCGCTCGTATTCCTCTATCAGTTTGACGGAGGGATGATCGGATTGAAAGACAATCTCGCCGACCGTTTTGTCGTGAGGGAGGTCTGGCTCCTGATTGAGGAAGGTGATGCGAATGCCTTTACGGGTGCTGACCTTGCCTTCATCCGGGGCTTCTAGGCCCGAAAGTATTTTGAATAGGGTGGATTTCCCTGAACCGTTGACGCCGATCAAGGCGATCTTTTGCCCCTGGTCGATGCCAAAGCTGAGATTGGAAAACAGTTGCTTGTCTCCGTAGCTTTTGCTGATGTTTTCGACCGAGAGATAGTTCATGGATAATGGTTGAATGATTGAAGGTTTGAATTGTTGAATTTTGTATCAACAAATCAACTCTTCAACAAATCCTTAGAGTTTACGGAGCTCTTCGAGAGCTGGCACTACATTGTCATAGATGCGTTTTTCGATATCAGTAGTATCGCCGCGCTCAAATTTCTCGCCTGTTACTTTTTCGTAGAGTTCGATATAGCGTTCGGTTACTTGACCGAGGAAATCGTCCGGCATCTCTGGCATAGATTGTCCTTCCAGGCCTTGGAAGTTGTTATCCATCAACCATTCGCGCACAAATTCCTTGGACAATTGCTTTTGGGCTTCCCCTGCGGCTTGGCGTTCGGCGTAGCCGTCAGCATAATAATAGCGAGAAGAATCAGGCGTGTGGACCTCATCGATGAGATAAATACGACCTTGAAACTCGCCAAACTCATATTTGGTATCGACTAGGATCAAACCTTGTTCGGCTGCGATTTCGGTGCCTTTGTTGAATAGGCTCAGCGCATAATGCTCAATTTGCGACCACTTTTCAGGCTCTACTAGCCCAGACTTGATGATTTCATCTTTGCTGATGTCCTCATCATGGCCGATCTGCGATTTGGTCGCTGGGGTAATGATCGGTTCTGGCAATTTGTCGCCTTCTTTGAGGCCTTCTGGAAGGGTAACGCCACAAAGCACGCGTTCTCCGGAACGGTAAACTCGCCAAGCATGACCCGCGAGATAACCGCGCACTACCACTTCTACCGGCAGCGCTTTGCACTTGATGCCGATGGTGACATTGGGATCGGGCACGGCAAGGATGTGGCTAGGTACCAAGTCTTCGGTTGCCTTGAAAAAGTGGCGTGAAGTCTGATTGAGCACCTGACCTTTGTAAGGGATCGCACGCGGCAAAATATGATCGAAAGCAGAGATCCGATCCGAAGCCACGATGACCAAGTAGCGATCGTCGATATTGTACACATCCCGAACTTTGCCGTTATACACGCCGAGTTGTCCAGGGAACTCAAAATTGGTGGATTTGATAGCGTTTGCCATGTATTGAGATTTCCGTCTTGAGGGGCAAAGATACGCAAGACTCAGGGAATGCAGAAGGTCGAATGTTGAAATTAGGGCGATGAAGTTTGATCGGCTGAGTTTTTGTTGGTTTACCGCTGCGCGGAACGCTTGTCTCTAGGATGCGACAAGGCAGTGCCTTGTCGTATACAAAATCACCCCAAGTTCATTTCGAGTGAGCGAAGCGACGAGAAATCTCCTTGAACTCAAAATGTAATT
>CAZHOC010000241.1:0-7090 GCA_964534295.1 uncultured Bacteroidia bacterium
GATGCTCGCGCGGAATAACTCACTGTGGGTAGCCACCGCTTTTAATACCGCGACAAAGAAAGTCAGGAACATCAGGTTGCCCATGGGATCTTTACCGGGTGCGAGTAAGTTGATGCCTGTATCCGTGTGTAAGGACCAATTGCTATGCTTTCCAGAGCCATTGAGTCCTTGAAATGGCTTTTCATGCAAGATGGCTCGGAAATTATGTTCGCGCGCAACCTTGTCAATAAGTTCCATTAACATCAGCCCATGATCAATGGCAACATTGATCGGCTCATATTGAGGTACTACCTCAAATTGTCCAGGAGCTAATTCGTTATGCCTGGTCTTCAAGGGGATGCCTAATTTCAGGCAACGGTTTTCTAAGCTATTGAAAAAAGCGCTGATGCGCTCTGGAATCGCCGCAGCATACTGTTCTCCAGATTGGAAGCTATGCACTCCATGGTAGCCAAAAAGCGTCCTACCCGTTTGAACGAGGTCTGGACGCAACTCGTAGAGAGCCTCATCTACCAGAAAATACTCTTGCTCCATCCCAAGCGATGGATAGACCCGCTTTACGTCTGTTTCAAAGTATTGGGCAACTTGAGTGGCGATGGTATTTAGGGAAGCAATAGACTTGAGAAGCGGTATTTTGTAGTCTAAGGCTTCTCCTGTATAGGAGACAAAAATGGTGGGAATACAGAGTGTTTTCCCATATTTTGATTCAGAAATAAAGATAGGAGAGCTACAGTCCCAGGCTGTAAAGCCTCTCGCTTCAAACGTTCGGCGCAGCCCGCCCGAAGGAAAAGCTGAGGCATCAGGCTCTTGCTGACTCAATTCTTCTCCTGAAAATTTTTCTATGACTTCCCCATTAGTCAATTCGAGGAAGGATTCATGTTTTTCTGCCGTACGGCCGCCTAGGGGTTGAAACCAGTGAGTATAATGCGTTACTCCTTGATCAATCGCCCAAGCTTTGATACCATTGGCAACAGGACCGGATATAGCACGATCAAGGGTGCGTCTTTCTACGATACTTTGTTGTAGGGCCTCATAGATGTCAAGAGAAAGATATTTTTTCATCATCCTTCTCGAGAAGACATTGACACCGAATAGCTCGCTTGGTCTTACGCCAAGCGCATCAGGCTCATGCTTGGAGCGCTTACGAATAAGTGCGAGGGCCTGATAGCGTGGAGTCATGAAATAAAAGTCTGACAGACTGAGGACTAGCTTAGTCGCGTTTGAGCAACTTGAAGGCAATTTCATTGCCCATACCGAGGTTGTAACCTAATCGGATAATCAATGCTGCCATAGGCTCAAGCATACGGGCACTATCCAAAGGACCACAATCTACGGGTTCGAAACCAACTGCTTCGATTAGCTTACAAACAGCTTCTTTGGCTTCTTCATCATCCCCACAATAGAACATGCTAGCGTCATGTGGACCAAAGTAAGGCCCGTTTTCCATGTGATTGGCAAAGCTAGTATTGAAAGCTTTTACTACTTGAGCTCCAGGAACCATTTTCGCGATTTGCTCAGCGGCAGAAGTAGTGTGTCCAATAGCCAATTCGGCCATTTCACCAAAAATAATGGGATTGGTACAGTCAACGATCACCTTATCGCGGAAAGTATCAATGTTGCGAAGCGTCGCCTCAACTGCCTTATATGGAACAGCGATGATGACGATTTCACCATAGTGAATGGTATTTGCTACCGTACCGCCTTGCGCAAAGTGCTCCATTTCACCAGCGAGCGCATTTGCTTTTTGTGGGTCGCGAGAACCGAACATAACATGATAGCCATGGTGAGTCAATGATTTGCCGAGACCTTTGGCTACGTTTCCAGTTCCGATAATGCCTATTTTCATTTGCTTTGAATGTCAGGATATTGAGGCTTGAGGCCCAAAGATAGACGATAATTTGAAATAAAGGAAGCCCTAATTTCAATCTATTGGGCTAGCGATACCAACCCTTTTATTTAAAAATTTATTCTCTGAGCTTTCTTTGATCATAAAGTCAGCAACGGCTTTTACAGAAGCCTCGTTACGTGCATTGTTGGGATAGTAATCAGCAGAGACGATATAGTCGTCGATTGCTTTTTCGGACTGGTGCATGAAGGCCGGGCAAACTATAGTCCAGTCTAAATCACTGATTTTTAGTAACTCCCACACTCTCAAATGATCAAGCGAGATATTTTGCAGATTGGGCGGAAAGCTGAGGGATTCCATTACAATCTGCCAATCATTTTCTTGTAAGATGCCTGCCCCTGTAATGGTAACTAGTCGCTTAACGCCCTGATTTTTCATGGCATTAATAATATTGCGGATACCAGTGGAAAGCAATGTAATAGGTCCTTTGAACTGGCGAATCCCGATCACCGACAGTACCGCTTCGTGCCCTGGCAAGGCAGCTTCAATCAAAGCAGGATAGAGAACATCCCCCTGTTTCAAGGTCAAATTTTGATGAGAGAGAGGAAATTCGTCGATGTGACGAGCAAAAGCGGTCACTTCATGACCTGCTTCCAAAGCATTTTCAACTAAATGCCTGCCTAATCGTCCGGTAGCTCCTATTACGAGGACTTTCATATCAAGTATTAAGCTAAAGCCTTGGGTCTCATATATCTGCCCAAGTTGGGCGAAATAAATAAAATCCCATCGAAAAAGCTAACTATGCGATTTAAGGAAAGTTTATATGGGTACGAAATAGTTCAACTGCCTTCTTTACCTTCCAAGGCGTTCTATTGTTAATCTTTACCTCAATGCGGCTGATCTTGATCACAGCTTCATAGGTATCTATCTTGGCGCGCAATACAGGAAGACGATTGGTTTCTATATACTCCAGCTGATCCTCTGTTAGCTCCCCTTCCCCGGTTACAATGATTCCCGAAAGCGGTTGCTTCTCTAAATGGGCTAGACGTTCAACTTGTTGGATCTTCTTAATTGCTTCCCCTAATCTCTTATAAGAGACCACCAATAGTTGATTACAAAAGTCGCTACTATTGCTCAAGTCTATCAAAGATCCAGCGATGATATCACTCACTCGATTGTCAAGTTGATCTTCATTGTGCAAAACTTTCGCTCCTACTGCCGAGGCGATGGTAGCCATTACGGGCAGTCCTAGCTCTTCTTCATAAGGCAAGATCCCCAATAGCGGGATATCCTGCGCAGCGAGCCAATTACCAACATAGTGTCTAACCTTATCTATTTTTTGCGGTAGGGCTTTATTGATAATTATGCCTACGATCGGGATGTTTTGCGAACGGAATAGAGATAAGTTTAAGGTGAGACGATCAATCGTGTTACCGACTCCAGCCTCCACAACCATGATGACCCCTGCGCCTAAAAGTCGCGCTACTCGTGCATTTGAGAGCTCCACCACACTGCCAACACCGGGATGACCAGTCCCCTCATATACCACGATGTCGTGGTTCTGCTGTAAAATCTTAGAAGCTTTGAGGATGCGGTTTTCGTAATTAAACTGGTCAGGATTGTCGAGGTAACTAGTTGTGGCACCGGACCCGAGTATCACAGGGCTGTGAAGTTCTGGTACCAATTCAAAACCCATAGTACCAGAAAAAAGGAGAGCATCCTTATCAGCGCGACTAGGCCCGACATCTATAAACTGCTGGCCAACTGGTTTACAGTATCCTACGTTTAATCCTTTTTCTTTTAAAACAGAGACAATTCCGAGGGTGGAAGTCGTTTTCCCAACATGCTGGCTCGTTGCCGCAACATAAATTCTATTAGGCGTCATATGCCAAAATCTTTAAGCGTATTTCTCGGCGATCATGCGTAGACCTTCTAAGGTCAATTTACGATCTATATGATCAAATCGCTCATGTACTGGAGTTAATATAGAAGATAAGCCACCAGTGGCAACCAATGCTATGTCTCCGCCCATTTCTGCGATCATGCGATCGAGCACTTCATTGACCAAGCCCACGTAGCCACCCAATATTCCCGCCTGCACTGCATGTGCGGTATTTTTGCCAATTACGGAATCAGGTAAATCCAAAGGAACCATCGGAAGCTGGGCAGTATTGGCGAACAAAGACTTCATGGCAGTCTTTAACCCAGGAGCAATGGCTACCCCCATAATTTCACCCACCGAGGATACAGCGGTGAAAGTAAGGGCTGTACCAAAATCAACAATAATACAGGCCCGCTGAAACATTTGGTAAGCAGCATAAGCATTCGCTACCAAATCAGAGCCGATTTCCTCAGGATTGTCTATATCCAAAGGCAACTTTTCATACAATTCCATGCCAAGTATAAGCGGATCATTGCCCGTGAGTGATTTCAGAGACGCTAGTAGGCTGGGAGTCACTCCTGGAACAACACTACTTAGCACCACATTTTTGATCAAATGAGGGCTAATACTATGCTCTATCAACCAGTTTTTGAAGGTTTTTCCTGCAGTAGTATAATGAGCAGAGGGATGACGCATTTCGGCCACCCATCCTTTATTATGTTCAAAAAAGCCAAAGACAATATCTGTATTACCGATATCTACTGCTAGAAGCATAGGGGAGGTTTTATTTTCGACCCCGAAAATAGAAAAATCACCTTGCTAAAAAAACTAAAGCGGACCTAAGTCCGCTTCTTTATTTCAAAATTAGCCTTACTGTCAGGCATTTTTACCAATCAGTATCAACATACCAATCTTGTCCGGGATACCAACGATTATATTCTGGCTCCCAATCAGCTAGTTTGTACCAGTCTTTGTCTGCCTCCCAGCCGACCGGTGGAGTCCAGCTCGTTCTGGCGTTTTTATAATGTTGAGGAAACAAAAAGAGTTGAGCATCAAGTAATTTCATGATATCTCGTTCTGGGACGGCAAGGCCATCTGCGGTAATCACCATTGCCAGAAATCCAAGATCATCTGGACTCAGGTTTTGAATAAATCTCCCATGAGTAAAATGCAAACCTTGGCCAAAGACCTCTACCCCCGCAACCAAATTTTCCTGTAGCATCCCGTCTGCCTGTTGCATGACTGTATCCAGAATCAAACCTTTTTGAGATGTATATACCGCAAAAACAGGCCTTCTCATGTCCCGCATTTCCAACTTAAATTTGGTTTCAAACTGCATTACATCCATCTCAAGATTTCGGGCCAATTTACGCACACCAACGGGCACCTGATTGTGATTGAGAAGACTTACTGTGCTAAACCATTCTCCATTTTCATCATAGGTAACTAGCTTAGGTCCTCGTTCAGTTTGAAAAGTAAAGATGTATTTTCCTTCCGTTACAGGTTCCCTCAGATCCTCCGCATCCCAATATCGTTCCTGCACATCTATCCTTGCTATATCACGGGCAAAGGATTCGGATTTCTTATCTAATTTTTTACGTGCTTGTTTCAGTTCATGCAGTTTGAGCTTTTTTTGCTCTTCAATGCTTAAGACATCTTTTAAAGCAAGCTCTGAAGTACTATCTGTTTCAGCAAAATCAGTAAAGTCTCCTTCCTCTTCAAAGCTTTCCTCTAGTTCTGTGGCTTCGCCGAACGCTTCGTCTAAATCATCCGAAGAGCTCTGTTCTTCTGGGGCTTGCCCCTGCCATTGATCTGAAAATTGGGCGGCCTTACGAGATGCTTTCTTCCTTTCTCGTTTTTGTTTAGATCTATTGTTGGTTTGTGCTTTTGTAGCGAGTGGATTAATTAAAATAAAGGTCAAAAGTAGGGTGAGGAGCAATGGAATTTTTTTCATTAAACCGCTTAATGGTTTTTTAACGTCTTAAAATTCCAACAAATCGTAATAATTAAAAAACCATTTAACTCGCTTATCTTTCACCTTTTCGGATTAGTTTGGCAATTTCCACAGATAGGAAATTAGGCCCGTATTAGCTAGCTTTGGCCTTAATTACGACTCAAATTACTAATGCAAAAAGAAATGAAAAAAGTACTCACCCCTGTATTCGCTTTGTTGCTTACATTGGGATTCATGACTAGTGCAGAGGCTCAAATCTCAACTCCTGCTCCTAGTCCTTCTGCAAAAGTTGAGCAGGCCATTGGCCTCGCTACTTTCTCACTTGATTACTCTCGTCCAGCCATGCGCGGCCGTACGATCTACGGAGAGCTCGTCCCTTACGGCAAGATCTGGCGCACAGGCGCGAATGCCTCTACCAAGATTAGCTTTGACCGCGATGCTAACATCGGTGGTGTAGATATGAAAGCTGGTACTTACGCTATCTACACTATGCCAGGTGAAAAAACTTGGACCGTAATGTTTTACAGCGACCTTCGCCTAGGTGGTAATGTGAACGGTTATGACGAAAAAAATGAGGTAGCTCGCTTCACAGTTGAGTCTCAAGAATATCCGATGGCTATCGAGTCCTTTTCTATGGGCTTTAGCAGCATCACTGGCAACTCCGCTAGCCTTTACATGATCTGGGAAAAAACAGCAGTTAGCATTCCTATCAAATTGGACACTGAGACAGAAGTAATGGCTTCTATCGAAAGCACCATGGCTGGTCCAAGTATGAACGATTACCGCGCTGCGGCAAACTTCTATGCCAACAACGACAAGGACATGGATCAGGCTTTGGAGTGGATCAACAAGTGTATGGAGCTAGGTGGCAAAGACCGCTTCTGGATGGTTACTGACAAAGCTCGTATCCTTGCCAAAATGGGTAAAAAGGAAGAAGCTAAAGCTGCCGCTAACATGGCAATGGAAATGGCCAAGAAAGCTGGCAACAATGACTACGTAAAAATCAACGAAGACATTATTTCAGGTCTCTAGGCTTCAGAAAGACATTTATACTAGGGGAAGGCATCAGCTTTCCCCTTTTTTATTTATTAGCGTTTTTTAATATTACTTATCCAACAACTTTTCCTCGATTGAGTATATAGGCTATGAGGTTTAGTATTCTGATCATTTGTTTGGCCATAAGCGGGTCTGCGGCATTCGGACAAGAATTATCCTTTCGCAGCGATCTGCCCATTACTGATAGCCTGCAGCAGGAGATTCGTTTGCAGTTTAATAAACTAAGCGAACCCTTAAGCCCGGCCATTATCTCTCAACCTCAAATCCCTACTTATTTTATTCCCTCTTATGCCCGTGCCAACCCAAGTGGCTACAGCTATTTGTGCCGATTAGAATTAAAAATCGAAGATGAATT
>CAZHOC010000242.1:0-5918 GCA_964534295.1 uncultured Bacteroidia bacterium
ATTGAGCGGGTAAAGCAAGAGTATAGCCAACAAATCAGAAAAACCTATCGCTTGTATTCTGAGCAGGGTTTTTGGTTGAGCTTATTGGCAGCAGGTGATGTAACGGAGGCTTACTATAGAGTGATTTACTTTCGGGAATATAGTCGTTACAGAAAAGAACAAATCAAAGTACTCTCGGAATCCAAAAAGATATTAGAGAACCAAAGCAAACAAATTAGGCGTCTCCAAAATAGAAGGAGACGTTTAGTGCGAGCCCGTCAGCGAGAAAGAGCCCAATTGCGAGATACGGAGCGCTTGCGCCGTAAGCTTAACGAGACTCTGCGATCTAAGGCCCAAGCCTTGAAAAAGGAGTTTCATGAACAACAAAGTGCTCTAATTGCCCTCATGCAGGAGGCGGAATATCCGGTTAGGATTAAAGTTGGCTCTGCGGACCTATCCGAAGCGGCAATTGATAGTTTATTTGAAAACAGTAAAGGCAGCATGCAATGGCCCGTACCTCCAGATCAAAGCCTTTTGATTGAAAGCTTTGGAGAGATTGAAGACGAGTTTGGCAATCTAAGAGATAACCACGGTTGGGCGTTCCGCGTAGCGGAAAACCAAAAAGTAGAGAATATTTTCGCTGGACGAGTAACAGGTGTGCGTATAGTACCCCTACTGGGAACGGCTGTCATAATCTCCCATGGTCGTTATAGAACGGCCTATGCTAACCTACGCGCCACTGCACTGCAAGAAGGCCAATTTGTCGAAGCGGGAACGCCTATTGGCTCCGTCCGGACAGATCGTAGGAGTGGAGAGAGTATTGTACGATTTATGATGTACGAAGAGCCTTCGGAATTTCTTGACCCCAGTGATTGGCTCAAATAATCCCTCCATAAGCTTTATTGACCCAATTTCTTATGCCTTACCTGCTAAATCTAAAAGGAAAGCGTATTCCATCGCGACTTCCTTATAAGGTTGATAGCGTCCCGAGGCCCCACTATGCCCTGCTTCCATATTGGTATGTAGGAGCAGTTTTTGGTCTCCAGTTTTCATTTCGCGTAAACGAGCTACCCACTTGGTTGGCTCCCAATATTGTACTTGCGAATCGTGTAAGCCCGAGGTGACCAAAAGATGAGGATAGTCCTGGGCGACGACATTATCATAAGGCGAATATGACAACATATAGTCGTAATAGGCTTTGTCTTTGGGATTACCCCATTCGTCAAACTCTCCCGTCGTCAGGGGGATATCTTCATCGAGCATAGTAGATACTACGTCTACAAAAGGCACAGCCGCGATGGCTCCATAAAAAAGCTCTGGACGCATATTGATCACCGCCCCCATCAATAAACCACCCGCACTGCCACCTGAAATGAAAAGTTTTTTGCGTTCGGTGAAGCCGATCTGAATTAGATGCTCAGCACAAGCAATGAAGTCGGTGAAGGTATTTTTCTTCTTGAGCAACTTCCCGTTTTCATACCAAAAACGGCCCATCTCTTCTCCTCCCCTAATGTGGGCGATCACATAAACGAAGCCACGGTCTAGCAAACTAAGCCGCGCCAAACTGAAATAAGGATCGAGGCTATAACCATATGATCCATAGGCATATAGCAATAGTGGTGCAGTCCCCTGCTCTTTGATACCTTTTCGGTATACGATGGACATAGGGATTTGCGTACCATCAGAGGCAGTAGCAAAAAGCCTTTCCGACTGGTAGTTTTCTACTTCAAAGCCCCCTAGTACGGCTTGCTGTTTTAATAATTTGGTCTTTTGGGTGTCGAAATTGATTTCAAAAGTAGAGCGAGGCGTGGTGAGAGATTCGTAATTATAGCGCAGATTAGGCGTATCGACATCAGGATTATGTCCCAAAGACGCGGAATAAGCCGGATCACGATACTCTATGTACCAAGCCCTTTTTGACTCCCATTCCATCACTCGAATTTGGTTCAAACCATTGGTTCGCTCTTCAACCACCAGGTGCTCACGGAAAAGCTGAAAATCCTCTAGCAAGGTCTCCTTACTATGTGGGATCAGGGTCTGCCAATTAGATTTATCAGTAGCTTCTCCTGCGGAGGAACACTGCATCAATTGGAAATTTTCCGCTTGCCAGTTTGTAAGAATATAGAAATTACCGTTGAAATGGTCGATACCATACTCATGTTTGCGTTCTCTAGGCTGAAAGATTTGCCACTCCCCTTCTGGCTTATCAGCCGCCAAATATCGAACCTCATCGCTCAAGGTACTGGTGGACAGGATAAGCAGGTATTCCCGTGAGCGAGTCTTACTGACATAGGTCCGAAAAGTATCATCTTTTTCCTCGTAGATGAGCACATCATCAGCAGGATCAGTCCCTAAAACATGCCGATAAATCCGGTGCGAACGCAGGGTTTGGAGATCTTGTTTACTATAAAAGATGGTCTTATTGTCCTCTGCCCAGACGATGTTGCCGGTTACATCTGGAATACGCTCTTCAAAATAGGTCTGAGTCTTTAGATTGAAGAAACGGATCTCGTAGATACGCCGACCTACCAAATCGAGTCCAAAGGCAATAAGTTCCTGATTAGGACTCATGGCGGGCCCAGTTGATTGGCAGTAGGATTGCCCCTCTGCGAGAACGTTTACATCTAGGGTAATTTCCTCTTCGGCCTCTAGAGAGCCTTTTTTGCGGGCGTAGATAGGATATTCTTTACCGGTCTCGAAGCGAGAATAATAGTAATAGCCTCGCCACCAATATGGGACCGATTGGTCTTCTTCTTTAATGCGGGCCTTTATCTCTTCAAAAAGTTCTTTTTGGAGGTCTTCGGTATGCGCTAATTGAGCTTTGGTATAGGCGTTTTCAGCCTCTAAATGTGCGATTACTTCAGGGTTTTCGCGTTCTCTCATCCAATAATATGGATCCTGGCGGATATCATTATGAATATTGTGCTGATGAGGAATTTGCTTAGCGACTGGGGCTGTCATTTTCATATTAAAAGGAAATACTATGAGGAGATCAAAGCTAAATAAAAAAAACCTGCGAACCGAAATCCGCAGGAAGATATAGAGAATCGAACAACACGCCAGTTAATCGAACCTTTTTATGATAAGGTCCATTTTCAGGCTTGTTCGGGTTTTTAGGTTCAGAAAATTGCAACCTATTTAGAGGGATTTCAAGCAGGCGTACACCGCCTGACCAATACATTGCATGAGCCGCTAAAATATACGATTAATCGGAAATTGCGGATAAGGTAATTTGACCAGAGAATACACGTTCGGCAGGGCCGGTCAGAAAAACATCTCCTTTACCGTCCAAGCTTACACTCAGTTTGCCACCGGGGGTATTGAGCTTTATTTCACCGCTTTTGCGATTGGTATTGTAGAGATGAACCAAGGCACAGGCGGTTACTCCCGTACCACAGCTGTAGGTTTCGTCTTCTACGCCACGCTCATAGGTCCTTACTGCTAACTCATTATCATTCAACACATTGACGAAGTTTACATTGGTGCCGCCCGGGGCGAACGCTTCACTGTAGCGCAAACGTTTACCTTCTGAAAGCACTGCAAGCTCGGCGACATCTTTAGCAAAAAAACCGACGTAATGGGGAGAACCTGTATCTAGCCAAAACTGACCATCTTCAAGCTTTTTGAAGCCTTGGGGAGCAGTCATTTGTAACTCCACTAAACCATTTTGAATACGGGCATGATGCAAACCATCTATGGCTTCAAAAGAGTAGACTTCTGTATCAATACCCAAATCTCGCGCAAATGCCACCAAACAACGTCCCCCATTGCCGCACATCGTACTCACACCTCCATCAGAGTTGTAGTACTGCATTTTGAAGTGATATTTTGGATGTGACTGCAACAAAATCAGTCCATCAGCTCCGATGCCGAAGCGACGGTGGCATAGCCAAGCCACGGTTTCACGAGATAAGCGTTCAGCTAGCTGGCCATCACGATCATCAAGCATGACAAAGTCGTTGCCAGTCGCTTGATATTTATAAAATGTTAGTTCCAAAATTTACTCAGACAAAATTTCTCTCATGTAGAGGCGAGCCTCCATATTGACAACCCCATAGATAGATTCTTGGGCTTCGTCATTGGCATAGATACGGAGAGTGTAGGTACCAGGTTTGAGTCTAAGCTCGGGAATGGCGATATGAGTCAGGCTATAATCAATCTCGTTTTGCTGTGGGATACCTAGCCAAGTATCACCCTCTTTAAGGATTACCTCAGAAGTGTATTCGAAAAGGTCATGATTTTCATTCTCCAAGACAATAAAAAGCGGTAGTTCGCTGCGGGAAATCCCTACATAATAGGATATCATTAGCTCAAGCATCAAGTCCAAATCGGACTCATTGCCATTGAGGTCTAATTGAAATTCAACAGGATCTTCAGAGTAATGGAGAGTATAGCCTTGTTTCTCCATATTCATATCCCCCTTCCATACAGGTTTGATGTCCCCACAGGCACTCAAGATGACGATTGTCATCACAGTTGAAGAAAGCAAAAATGCAGCACGTAAGTTCATAGGCACGAACTCGATATCTACCCTAAAAATAATACTTGGAAGTGAGATTCTAAAAGGCTGACCAAATTTTTTATTTGCTGGATTAATGGAAAGTGGAAAATAAAACCCCCACCATCTCTGGCAGGGGCAAAAAAAATATGTCGTTGATGTTTTTAGACTAAATGTTAGACCAATAATGCTTGTTGTTCAAATACTCCCATTTTTGAGAATTTTTCGATTCGCTTCTCGATCATTTTGTCTGTATCAAGCTCTGCAAAGTAAGCTAGGTCATGAGCAATTTGCGCTTTGACAGCAGCAAAAGCATCTTCTGGCTTTTTATGAGCACCGCCAAGAGGTTCATCTATGATGCCATCGATAATTTTGAGGCGTAGATTATCTGGAGCGGTGAGCTTGAGTGCTTCAGCAGCTTGCTCTTTTTTCTCCCAAGAACGCCAAAGAATACTGGAACAAGACTCAGGAGAGATAACAGAGTACCAAGTATTTTCGAGCATGTAGACTTTGTCTCCAACTCCTATACCCAAAGCGCCACCTGAAGCTCCCTCTCCTATCACTACGCAGATGATAGGCGTACGCAAAACGGCCATTTCCATAAGATTCCGTGCGATTGCTTCCCCTTGTCCGCGCTCTTCCGCTTCCAAACCAGGGTAAGCCCCAGGAGTATCAATCAAGCTGATGACAGGAATTTGAAACTTCTCGGCCAACTTCATCAATCTCAAGGCTTTACGATAGCCTTCGGGATTAGGCATACCGAAGTTTCGGTACTGACGCTCCTTAGTGGTACGTCCTTTTTGCTGCCCAATAAACATGACCGGTTGCCCATTAATACGAGCCATTCCACCAATCATAGCTTTATCATCTTGAAAGTTGCGGTCGCCAAATAGCTCCACAAATTCGTCAGAGATATGCTTTATATAATCGAGGGAATATGGTCTTTCAGGATGGCGGGAAATCTGTACTCGCTGCCAGCGGCTCAAGTTTTTATAGATATTGACTTTGAGCTCTTGGATCTTCTGTTCAAGTTCTGAGGCGACGTTGTCCACTTCTACTCCGTTTTCCTCGGCCGTCTGCTTCATCTCTGCTAGCTTGCTCTCCAGTTCGAATATCGGCTTTTCGAAGTCGAAAATGTTGTTCGGCATCATATGCTTATTTCAGATTCTTAAATAAATATACAAAAAATCCACAAATCCGCTAAGGCAAATATTTGAATACTGCACATATCGTATTAGGGATCATGTCAGAAAAAAGAACGGTCCGTCATAAAGACGAACCGTCAAATTTAAGTAAATATCTTATAAACCCTATCCACGATCATCAATTGATGTATAATCGCGGGTACTGGCTCCTGTATAGATCTGGCGGGGGCGGCCAATTGGCTCACCATTTTCGCGGTTTTCTTTCCACTGAGAGATCCATCCTGGCATACGACCAA
>CAZHOC010000242.1:5954-7089 GCA_964534295.1 uncultured Bacteroidia bacterium
ATAACAGTAAACATGTTTACTGGAATACCGAGGGCCTGATAGATAATACCAGAGTAGAAATCTACATTCGGGAACAATTTGCGAGCAGAAAAATACTCATCGTTGATGGCAGCACTTTCAAGACCTTTTGCAATATCGAGGATCGGATCATCAATATCCATTTGCTCGAGCACCTTATCAGCGTACTTCTTGATCACACGTGCACGAGGATCATAATTTTTATATACACGGTGTCCAAAGCCCATCAAGCGGAATGGGTCTGATTTGTCTTTTGCTTTTGCTAGGTATTTGTCTGTGTCTCCGCCGTCTTTTTCGATGGCGTCTAGCATCTCTAGTACTTTTTGGTTTGCCCCACCGTGCAGTGGTCCCCACAAGGCGCAGTTTCCTGCACCTACAGCAGCAAATAGGTTCACGTGAGAAGAGCCCACCAACCTAACAGCAGAAGCAGAACAGTTTTGCTCATGGTCTGCGTGAAGGATCAAGAGGGTATCGAGTGTTTCTGCAATTGTCTGGTTTACTTCACCAAACATCATATGCAAGAAGTTCTCCACATAACCCAAGTTGGGATCTGGATCAATGTAAGCTTTGCCTTGAGAGCGACGGTAGATATATGCTGCAAGCGCAGGCATATGCCCCAACATACGGTAGATAGAAGACCAACGTACGTTTTCGTCATTCCAAGAATCGAGAGACTCAGGGTAGAATCCAGAAAGAGAGCTTAAGATAGCTGATAGCATACCCATAGGGTGTGTATCAGAAGGTAAGGCATCAAGAATAGCCTTTACACCTGCAGGAGGTGTAATTTCATTCATAACCGCTGACTGAAAATCATTCATCTGGGCAGCAGTTGGTAGCTCTCCGTTAAGCACGAGATAGCATACCTCCAGGAAAGAAGCAGATTCAGCAAGTTGTTCGATAGGATAACCACGGTGTTCGAGGATTCCTTTTTCACCATCAATAAAGGTGATCGCACTTTTGGTGGAGCCGGTATTTTTAAAACCGAAGTCGAGGGTTACGTACTTTGATTGAGCGCGTAGTTTAGAGATGTCTATTCCCTTTTCATCGTAAGTACCGGTAGTTACGGGCAGTTGATAAGCGTTATCACCAATTTTAATCTCAACTGATTCGGTAACTT
>CAZHOC010000243.1:0-7082 GCA_964534295.1 uncultured Bacteroidia bacterium
CAAGAGAAAGGTAGGCTACACTACTACCCTTAAGCAAATGCAACGCATGACTGAAGCCCCCAAAAACATGCTACTCAAACTTGACGATAGTACGCCACACCAATTCAAGGCGATCGTTCGCGAGAGCGAGGTACAAAAAACCATGTTCAAACGCTTGCTTGATACTGCCTTTAAAGGCTCCGCCATGCAATTGGTCATGCACGCCCTAGGCGAAGCCAAAACAGATCCAGAAGAAATCGCACAACTAGAAGCTTGGCTTCAAGAACAAAAGGACAATGAATAACATCATCACCATCTTTGAAAATACATGGACCGAGGCATTGGGCTGGACCCTACTGCACTCACTTTGGATTGGAGCATTGGTATGTCTTTTATGGCGGCTTAGCCTACTCGGCCAACGCAGCCCCAATTGGCGCTACCTTAGCTCTCTCATTGCTCTGGGAAGCCTTTTTGTACTCGTTTTGGGCACCTTTGCTTGGGAATTGGGTCAAATTGAGACGGTTGATGGATTGCCGATAGCTTGGGAGAGCGAGCTCCCAGCCCAGGCAAGCAATCAACCTACTCAAGAACTCCTAAATCCTACTTCAGATTCTTGGTTAGATGGACTCAGCGCATGGATTACGCCCTACTTCCCTTGGATAAGTCTAGCGTGGATCAGTGGAATATTCTTGCTCAGCTTGCGCCTGCTAGGCGGCTGGCTATACCTAGAATACCTTAGACGGAGTGGCCGACATAGCGTTCCACTGCAGTGGCAAAAACAAGTAGAGGCCCTCAGTATCGCGATGAACATCAAACGCAGAGTACAGCTTATCGAATCCAACTTATTGGATCATCCGATCACGATGGGCTTTTTCAAACCGATCATTCTTTTCCCTTTAGGCATGATCAGCCAAATGCCGCCGGAGCAGATTGAAGCAATCATTTTACACGAACTCGCCCATATCAAACGCGCCGATTACCTCATCAATTATTTTCAAAGCATCGTGGAGATCATGCTGTTCTTCCATCCCGCAGTATGGTGGATCAGTCAAGATTTGCGCGAAAGTAGAGAGCACTGCTGCGATGATCTAGCTTTAGCACAGGGCTTTGATCGCTGGCAATACGCTCAAGCACTTTTACAACTCACAAAAACAAACATTTCATCTAAAACTATTTTTGCAATGTCCCTTACAGGAAACAAACACAGTCAACTTAGTCGTCGGATTCATCGCCTCTTTGGGCGCTATACCCCCGACCGCTTTATGTCAAGAGGCTTGCTGATGGCGATTCTCCTCAGTGCTAGCCTCATGACATGGGCATTTCACTCGGCTCCTATCCCAGAGGCAGTTGAAGCCGAAGAAATCGAAGAGCAAGCGCAAAAACAGCAACATCTGTTTACCATTGTCCCGAGCACCAGCATTTCCGAAATCGAAGAGTACAACCAAATTCTTCGTAAGCACGGCTATGAATTAGAAACTATCGTCCGCAACCAAGAAAAACAGATTGTCCGGATCACGGTCGACAAGGTCGTTTCAGAAGGCTACCCGCTTACCATTACAGAGCTAGAACGCGTTTCTGCTTATCTAAACCTCGACAATCAAGAAAATCTAATCACCTTTCAAGTAGAGGGAATCTTCTCCTTTGAATGGGAAGAGGAAGAAGAACCAGAAGCAGAAACAGAAGTAGTCGCCGTAGAGAATGAACCCATCAATGAATGGACTGCTGAACCAGAGGAAGAAGTGGTAGTAACAGGTCGCCCGATCGTAAATGGGGTGGTGCTAGACATCAAACAAGCCGAAGAAGTTACGGAAGAACCTACCTCTGTGGTCAATATTAGAGGAGTAGCCACGATCGATAAAAGTCCTCTCTATGTCATCAATGGGGAGCTCATGGATGATCGTAATGAGGATGAGGTCAAACTCCTCATTGAAGAAATTATGAATACCGAGGATGTAGACCATATCAACGTTTTGAAAGGAGAAGCTGCTGTCCAAAAATATGGGGAGAAGGCAGAAACTGGGGTGGTTGAATTTATCCTCAAGAATGGTTCTGAGTCTGAAGTTCTCAAAGCCGCCATCTCAGGTCAAACCTTTACCGCTGTCAACGGTGTCCTTCTCTCTCCTCAGCCTGAGGGAACCCATAGCGAAATCATTACACGCTTGTCTCAACCTAGAAAGATTCGTGGCATCGAGGTATATGCCGGCCAAAGAGCAACTGATCTTTTCGGACCAAATACTGAGGCGGGAGTACATAATTTCCTAGTCCGTAATAAGGCTGATGAGGCAGGAATTATCGCTGAGCTTCAGGGTAACCCTAACCATGGTTTGTTTGCAGAAGCTCCCAAACCGATCATTTTACTAAACGGCAAGCGTCTGGAAGAATATGCGATCTCTCCTAATTCACTTTTTGATGGAATGGACGGCCGAGTGCCGAAGCTATTGCCTGAAATTGAAGATGAGGTCAGCAGAATCGATATTCGCAAATCTGAACTATTCGAAGGAAATATCCCCCAGGACATCATAGATATTACGATCCGTGAGGGGGCGCTTGTAGATCTACAGGCCAACCAAAACCTCTTCCAGAGTAAAGATTTACAAATATTTCCCAATCCCTCTTCCGACCAAGTATTTGTACAATTTGAACTACCTGAGGCCGCCAAAACAAGAATTTGGGTAACTGATATGAGTGGGCGAGAAGTGATGGGGGTCTTTAACCTACCTCTAGCACAAGGGGCTCACGAAATTGAATTTGACGTTAAAAAGCTTGCAAGTGGCACCTACATCGTCAACCTTCAATACGAGAAGGAGTTGTTACAACGGAAAATCATGGTCAAATAGCTGAATTTTGATAAAAAAAAGGCTGGAATCGCTTCCAGCCTTTTTTTTATGCTTTATTTTTTAGAAAAGCCCCATAACTAATGGCTGCTTTGAGCGGCTCTACCCTATCCATCGGTAGATCATCCGATACGATGGTGATGTCTTTTTCAATTGAAAGACCCGCTTCGTGAATTAATTCTTTGAGTATATGTAAACTGGAAAAGCCTCGTCTTGAGCGAACGGGTGCATTGACGGTTGCGCTAAAAAAGATAGTCCCCTTTTCACTGAGCAGGCTCTTGATCTTTAGTAGCGTTTGGCTTGGATTGGTCATTCGGCCTAGGATCTGTCCCAGAACGATAAGATCATATTTCCGATCAGTTTGATATTGGCTTAGTCCTCCCTCTATAAAAGAAATGGGTCTTCCTGGCATGTATTCATGAGCCACTTCAGAAGTCCCTTCACTAAACTCCATCACATCGTAGACTCCCGTCCATCCGATCATGTCCATGGTGTCTTCCACCCAGACCCATTGGTCTCCGCACAATTCTAAATAGCGAATTGGTCCTTTTACAAATTTGGGTAAAGACTCTTGATAGAAACGACTTAAACCAAATTGCTGACGCCATAAAAAACGAGCAAACATCATCCCGTTTAGGTGAACCTCCTTTTCGCCCTCTTGAGTTTGGGCAATTTGGGGTTCAGAAAACAAGCGATTGCCCACTGACAAGCGCATTCTTTCCTTAAGCGTTTTCTCGATGATTTGCAGATAGGCATCCACGCCGTAGTCAAGCTCTAAGCCTTCTTTGTCTAGGTAATGCTCGTAACGATCATAAAAACGATCAAAGCGGTCAATCGCCTTTTGATCCCATTCCTTAAGGTCTAATCGTAATTTTTGAGCATGACGGGGATTTTTGGCAGCAATCTTATCGATTACCAAATTTACATTATGGGACATGGGGAGTTTGGGATAGGATGTTGAAAGAACAGTTATTTTAAACATTGGATATTACCACACAATAATAGTATTCAACACCTTATTAACTAAAGTAAAAACCATCGAACTCTAACATCATTTTCCCAAAGAGACGAAGCGTTCAGCACCGCTGTAAACATTAAACCGCTCTCGCTTCAGAAAGCCAATCAGGCTTTGTTGGTGCTTTTGGGCGAGGCTTACGGCCAAAGAAGATGGCGCTCCTAAGGCCGCGATAATAGGAAGTCTAGCCATGATAGCTTTTTGCACCAGCTCATAACCCACTCTCCCACTCAAAAATAAAATACTACGGCTTCTATCGATCTCAGGCATTTCGGCCAAGGCACCAATCAATTTATCGAGTGCATTATGACGCCCAATGTCTTCGCGTAAGACTAAGAGTTCACCGGAGGTGGAAAAAAGCGCCGCGGCATGTATCCCACCCGTATGTCGAAACAGACTCTGACGTTCGCCAAAGGCTGCCTCCAAATGAGTAAGGACCTCTACTTGGAGGGCGGCTTCGCCGAACGCTAATACCTCTGCACAGGCTAGCACCTTATCAATGGCGGTCTTACCGCAGACCCCGCAGCTCGCACTACTATAGAAATTTCGATTCACAGCCCCCATATCAAAAGCCACCTCAGGCGCTAAAGCGAGCTTGACGACATTTCCTTGCTCCGCAGGGTCCTTGACTTGCTCACAATACCAAATAGAGCGGATCTGCTCCCTCGATTGGATCACCCCTTCACTCAGCAATAATCCGATGGCTAATTCAAAATCATGCCCAGGCGTACGCATAGTCAGCGTCAAGATATGCTCTTTGCGGCCTTTCTCGGGGCCATACTGAATGATAATTTGCAGCGGTTCTTCTACGGCCAAAAGATCATCTGCCAGGGTCAATTGACGGTCTTGATAGCGGTGAAGCTCAATATTAAGGACGGGTGAATGCATAAAATCAATTTTAGATATCCTTAAATCCTTATCTTTGAATATGAAAATTACGTTGCTAGCGTTTGGGATCACAAAAGATATTTTTGGCCAGCGACAACTCGAATTGGAAGTACCTGATACCCTAGAGGTAGAAAGCTTACTTTCACACCTTGGACAAAGCTATCCAGCGCTCAAAGAATTGGCGAGTTTACGGGTAGCGGTCAATGAAGAGTATGCCCAGCCGGACCATAAAATTCAAGCCAACGATGAAATTGTACTAATCCCACCCGTCAGTGGAGGGTAACCTTATCTCTATGGAATTTATTGAATTGAGCGAATCTCCCCTAATCCCACAGCGAGCCATCGACCAAGTGGCCGACGATAGCTGCGGCGCCATTGATGTCTTTATCGGGACTGTCCGCAACAGTACACAGCAAAAAACGGTGGAACGCTTAGAATTTGAAGCCTACGCTAGCATGGCCGAAAAGGAAATGCGTAAAATAGCCCTACAAGCCAAAGAAAAATGGCCAGTAGCCAAAATAGCTATGCACCATCGCTATGGGACTTTAGGCATAGGAGAAATCGCAGTAGTAATTGCTGTATCTACCCCACACCGCAAAGCTTCTTTTGAGGCCTGTCAATATGCTATTGACACCCTAAAAGAGAGTGTACCAATTTGGAAAAAAGAAGTCTTTGAGGATGGCGAAGTTTGGGTAGCAGCACACCCTTAATCGTTTTCGGCCAATAGGTTCTGCGCCATTGAGACACCAAATTAAACCCTTTAAGGTTCTGCTTGATCAGATGAAGGTAGAAGTATCCTTTTCAGCATGTAGGATATGTATATTTATAGTGTTTTAAGAGGGTATTAAAATTTTCAAATAAATTTCAGAGATAAAATAGTCCTACCACTGGACCAAAATCATACGCCTAGTTAATTGCTTCTGTTCCCTACACTAGTAAGCCTTGGCTTATTAAACCAAACCCATTTTACTTGTCTGAAATAGACAGGAAAGCGATATGAAAAGCAGTAGGTTTCTTTTTAAGACTTTTGTAATTATCACCGAGGCGATTCTACTCAACCTCTGTGTTAAGTACGCCTTTTTCCTACGCTTTGGGAGTTTTGAAAATTTAGAGGGTCAGGATATCGCGTACTCAGCTCTCTTCCTCATATTTGTCCTAGCTTGGATTTTAGCCTCTCTCTTCAACAATAGCTACGACTCTAAACGCCTGCAGCGTTTTATCCCCTACTCGAGGAGTCTGATCTCCACGATTTTCATACACCTCTTTATCATTACGTTTTACATCGTATCCTTCAAGGAAGACATCATCTCTCGTAACTTCCTTTTCTATTCTTATATCCTGAGTTTGTTAACCTTAGTCGCATTCCGCGGCTTACTCATCATCGGTTACAACTACTACAATAGCGTCACCTACAATATTCGCAAAATCGCGGTTGTAGGATCAGATAGCTCGATTTCGGATATATTTCATCATTTCGATTCTAAAAATACCACCGTATATCGCTTTTTAGAGCAGATCGATCCCAAGCTTAAGCCAGAGGAAAAAGAAGCCCTAATACGCGAAACTATGGAAGAGCTAAAGGCTTTCTGCCTCCGCGAGTCAGTCAATGAGATCTACCTCTCGATTGCGCTAGCTAGCGAAGCATTGATCGAAGAAATGTCTCACTTTGCGGATACCAACTTTATTTATTTCCGCTTGGTTACCAGCTTTGATGTGTTTGGTAAACGTTCCGTAAACGTTGAGTTTTTGGGCCATATTCCCATCCTCGGTCTCCGCAAAGAGCCTCTTAAGATTTTGCTCAATCGCATGATCAAGCGTGCCTTTGACTTGGTCTTTTCGAGCTTGGTGATCTTGATATTTTTCCCGATTCTATTTCCGATCATGGCCATCCTAATCAAATTAGAATCCAAAGGACCAGTAATCTTCAAGCAGCTACGGACAGGCAAAAGTGGTCAAAACTTCTGGGTCTATAAATTCAGAACTATGACCATGAATCAGGACTCCGACCATCTGCAAGCCACCAAAGGCGATCAGCGTATTACGCGGATTGGTGCTCTGATGCGTAAGTTTAGCATCGACGAGATGCCGCAATTTATCAACGTACTCATGGGGCAAATGTCTGTAGTAGGACCTCGCCCTCATATGCTAGTCCATACCGCTGAATATTCTCAAATCATCGATAAATATCTCTTTCGCCACTTCATCACCCCTGGCATCACGGGACATGCTCAAGTTCATGGTCTGCGTGGTGGCACCTCAGACCCTGAGCTGATGAAAAAGCGAGTAGAGTATGATTCTTGGTATATCGAAAATTGGAGCTTTATCTTAGACCTTAAGATTATCGCCCTGACAGTCTGGAAAATCAT
>CAZHOC010000244.1:0-1275 GCA_964534295.1 uncultured Bacteroidia bacterium
CTGGCGTTTTGGGTCGGAATGATCATGCCTTTGAGCCCGCGCTTGCGCGCTTCTATAGCCATAGGCAGGATTCCCTTCAATGGTCGGAGCGAACCATCGAGCGAGAGTTCTCCCATGATCAAATATTGCTCAAGGGTCTCTGGCTCGATCAGTCCATCTCCTGCTAGTATACCTAGCGCAATGGGCAAGTCGTAGGCCGCTCCTACTTTTCTGATATCAGCCGGAGCCATATTCACTACTACCTTCGATCTAGGCAATCGGTGCTCATTGTTCCGAAAGGCAGTCTCAATTCGAGCCCAGCTCTCTTTGACCGCATTATCCGGCAATCCCACCAAAACAAGCCCAAATTGCCCTTTGGCAACGTTGACCTCTATAGTAATCAATTGAGCCTCGATTCCTTCTACCGCTCCTCCGTAGGTTTTCGCAAACATTATCTAATAATCATAAAGCATGAGTCCAAAGCTAAACAACAAGCTATTGCAAGACTAGTTTGTTCAAACTTGAACTAATAAGCGATTATTCCTATTACCATTAAGTAGATGGTCGGACTCAATCAGTAAGCGGTATAATCTACGGCATCTCCTTAGGGTAAAAGTGAGAATTTTTGTTAAAGCATTAGCGTCCTGATTTCACGATCGATCGGCTAGCCTTTTGTTAGCCTCAGAGGGAAAGAGTTTGCTTAACATCGCTTTTTGGGGCGGAAGGGCTACTTTTGATCCTGAGAAGCTAGAAATAGGTCCTGCCTCCTAAGGCTGTGTAACTCACCTGCAACTTTGACCCTCGCTTATTTATAGGAGGTAGACTAAATTGGGTGCTTGTATAAATAGGGGTAAAAATGTTATTTTACCCGTCAATCCAAAAATGAGACCTGTATATGAAACGAAATTTCTACTGGATAATAGTAGTACTCTTTATGATGTTTGGGAGCAGTGGATTTGCTCAAGGTAATTATACCTGGACAAATCTCGGACCAGACAACTTGGGTAGTATAACCCGGGCGTTGGCATATGACAGCCAGGGTAACCTGCTGGCAGGCTCACAAGGAGGAGGACTTTGGCGTTCTTCTACTGATGGCTCTGCTTGGGAACGCGTAAATTCTTATGATGCGGCTGGAGGTAATCCAAACGTTACTTCTATCGCAGTTGACGGTAATACTATATATGTTGCAACCGGAGCTACGGCTTTTGTTCGCTCTTATTATATTACCGACCTCAACTTCAACGGTAATTATGATTATCGTGCTCAACCTGAAGGTTTTAAAGGCTATTTGCCTGG
>CAZHOC010000244.1:1314-4832 GCA_964534295.1 uncultured Bacteroidia bacterium
CCAATGGTGGAGGAAGCTGGGCGCCTGCGGCGGCAACTAATACTGCTGATACCCGCAACTACAAAGGCCCATTTACAAGTATTCAAAAAGTATTTGTTGCTAGTGGTAAAGTATTCGTTGCGACTGCTGAAGGACTTTATGTCTCTACTGATGGATTACAGACAATCCAAAAATGTAGCGGTAGTACTGCCTTCGAAACCTCTATCGTTTTCGATATTGAAGAAACTGGTAATGGTACCTTCTTCGCAGGAACGCATAACCCTACTTCTACCATCGACGATTCGCTTTACACCTCTACTGACGGCATCAACTTTACCGCGGTAGCTGATGAAAGCTTCTTCGACAATGGTAAGTTTAGCTTCAACGGTATGCGTATCGCGGTTTCCCCTTCAGACCCTAATACGGTTTATGTGGGAACTACTTCTGCTAGCCAAGGCTTAAATGGAGTTTACCGTTCAAATGATAATGGTGCTAATTGGTTCCGTTATGGACCGCAAGGTGGTCCTGGTTTCCGTCCGCTTAACCGTACTGGACGTGATGCTTTCATCTTCGAAGTATTTCCTGACAATCCGAACGAATTGGTCGTAGCTGGTAACTCATGGTATACCTTCATCGAAGGGGATGGCTGGACACAAACCGCTCAGCACTTCAACCCTACTGCTGATAACTACATTACCGCTAATATGTACTCGCTTGTCTTTAAGGACAATGAGACCATGTTTATCGGTACTGACCAACAGATCATCCGCTCTGAAGATCGTGGTATCTCTTTCTCTCAGCAATCTAAAGGCTATGAAGCAACCGTTACTTATAGCGTAGCTTCCATCGGCCAGGCGGAGCAATCAGCTGTCATTGCGAGTACGCCTACGATCGGAGTCCTTTACAACGGACTTTACGATACTAGCTTGCCTAGTGCACAAGGTTATGCTCGTCTTTCCAACAATAATTTTGGAGAGGTAGCAGCTTCTTATCTACACCCAGGAGCAATCATCACTCAAGGTACTGACGATGGTATTGTCCGTTCTTTAAATGCGGGTGGTTCCTTTGAGCGTTTCTATGGTGTACCAGTTAGCCCTCAGGTTTCTGGTCTAGTACCTGCTGGTTCTGATACTATCATCGACCGTCCTAATGCAACGAGTGGTGGTGGACAGCTATTTAATAGCGGTGGTCCTGCTCAAACGCCATTTGTGCTTGACGAAGTGATTCCTGAAAGCGTTCTCGGAGAGAACCTCACTAAAGAAAGCCTCCGTGAGCAATCAGATGAGTTCCTATTCTTTGCTTCTCGTCAATACATCTGGGTAGTAAATGGTGCCCTAGGAGACGGTCTACAAGTAAAATGGAATCGTGTTTCTAACGAATTGGTCAATGGTGTTACTGAATACTTTAGCGCCATGGCTACCTCAGGCGATGAAGACCATACTGTTTGGGTTTCTTCTACTCGCGGTGGCCTTTGGCGTCTAGATAAGCCGCATGAATTGGCTACTTTCGATGCGACCAATAACGTTACTCAAATCAATACTCAGCCAAGCGCTGGCCTTACTACCGTAAATGGCCGCTGGCTATCAACCATTGCTGTTGACCCACAAGATCCTAATCGCGTAGCCGTTGCTTACGCTGGTTATGGTGGTGATAATAGTGCTGTGCAGTCATTTATCTTCTTGACTGAAACAGGTAATACTGTTCCTACTTTTGCACCTGTGACTGGGGCACCCGCTAATGAGCCCATCTACTCTCTAAAATTTGTAGTTGACCCTGCTAGCGGAGAAAGTGTACTACTGGCTGGTACAGAAAGTGGACTTTATTCCATCACTGATATCAATAGCTTAGGACCAATATTTACTTCAACTTGGACCAATGAGTTAGGTTCTGACTTTGGTAAGGTGCCTGTATATGACATCGATGTTCGCTTGTATAAGAGCAGCATCTTTGATGAGGATACCCAAGACTTTACCCTGGTACGTGATAACACTGTGTTTATCGCCACTCACGGTCGCGGTGTCTGGTCTACCAGTAACTTAGTATTCCCTCGTAAGGGCAATACTGAAGAGCCAGAGTTGATTGAACAATTAGCGGTTAATCTCTATCCAAACCCTAACCAAGGTGAGGCTAGCCTACAGCTTGAACTACCAGAAAACGGGGTGCTATACTATAGTATCACCGACATCAAAGGTCGTCAGCTTAGCGCAGAACAAAGAGTTGACCTTACCGAAGGTAAGCAAGAGGTTGAGCTTGATCTACGTAGCTTTAGCCCGGGTCTTTACTTTGTACAAGTTCGCCTAGAAGGCAAGACTGAAGTTCTTGAGCGTACGCTCAAGGCTGTAGTCAACCAGTAAGCGAAAAGTGAAATTTACATACCGAGTAGCCGTGCATATGCGCGGCTACTTTTTTTATGGTAGCTCCTACTTTTGCTCCTTTTCCCTAGCAGAACTTTTTACATATTAATATCGTATCTTTGTTCTACTATGGAATATCCCTCCAAAGCTATAGAAGCCGCTGTAAATGAGCTTTCTTCCTTGCCCGGAATAGGACGAAAAACAGCCCTTCGACTCGCTCTACATATTCTTAAGAAAACTGAAGATGAGGCGGAACAATTGGGTTCTTCAATCACCAATTTGCGCAAGAATATTCAGTACTGCGAAAAATGCCACAATATCTCAGACCATAAAATCTGTAATATTTGTGCTAATCCTCGTCGGGACAGTAAACTGATTTGCGTAGTCGAAGATACCAAGGATGTGATTGCCTTAGAAAATACCCACCAATTCCATGGTCTCTATCATGTACTTGGCGGTTTGATCAATCCTCTCGCAGGAGTGGGCCCTTCCATGCTCAATATTGATTCGCTCGTTGAGCGTATCAAAGCCGACCAAATCAAAGAAATCATCTTTGCCTTTAGCGCCAATATTGAAGGTGATACCACCAGCTTTTATATATCCAAAAAGTTAGCGCCATTGGGGGTAAAAGTCTCTAGTATCGCTCGAGGTATCCCCGTAGGTTGCGACCTCGAATTTACCGATGAAGTAACCTTAGCCAGATCTCTTATGAACCGTACCCAACTGGCGACGCCCGGTAGCTAGCAACGCTCAGTATGGACCTCTCGATTATCATCGTCAATTATAACGTCAAGCATTTTTTGGAGCAGTGTTTACTCTCCGTAGAGAAAGCTATGGGCGGTATAGAGGCTGAGGTGATCGTCGTGGACAATAATTCTGTTGATGGGAGCCAGGAGATGATGCGCGAAAAGTTTGGCGACAAAATCACCCTGATTGCCAATACTGATAATCCGGGCTTCTCTAAGGCCAATAATCAAGGGATCAAGATTGCCCAAGGGCGCTACGTTCTTTTGCTCAATCCTGATACTGTGGTGGAGGAGCAGACCTTCCGTAAGTGTATTGACTTCATGGATGCCCATCCGGATGGGGGAGCACTTGGCGTCAAGATGATAGATGGTGAAGGCCAATTTTTGCCAGAGTCAAAACGTGCGCTGCCTACGCCTTGGGTTTCTTTCTATAAAATCT
>CAZHOC010000244.1:4848-7078 GCA_964534295.1 uncultured Bacteroidia bacterium
CCCAAAGCAAAAAATTTGGTCAATACCACTTGACCTATCTCGATAAAGAGGAAAATCATCCGATCGAAATCCTGTCTGGAGCCTTTATGTTTATGCGTTCCGAGGCACTCGAAAAGATAGGCTACTTGGACGAAGACTTTTTTATGTACGGGGAGGACATTGATCTTTCCTATCGCTTCATCAAGGCGGGCTACCAAAACTATTACCTCTCCGATACGCAGATTATCCACTACAAAGGAGAGAGTACCAAGAAGGGCAGCCTCAATTATGTGCGAGTTTTTTATCAGGCGATGATCATCTTCGCCCAAAAGCACTTTGGCGGCAGCCGCAAGCAATTGTTTATCGCTTCGATTCGCCTAGCGGTTTATATGCGTGCCTTGGCGGCGATTTTGCATCGTATGCTCAAGCGTTTTGGTTTTCCGATTCTCGAAACGCTTCTCATCTTCCTTACCACTTTTGGTATCAAACGATACTGGGAGCATTATGTCAAGTATATCGAAGGAGGAGCCTATCCGGAAGAGTTTAGCTATCTCTACATGCCGGCATATGCCTTGGTCTTCGTGCTCTTTTTGTGGCTGGCAGGTGCTTATCAAAAGCCTTATAAGCTGCGTCCTTTGGTGATGGCCCCGATTTGGGGATTTATTGCTATTGCTACGATTACGTATATGTTTGATCCGATACGCAACTTTTCTAGAGGAATTGTGGGCTTATCGGCAGTATTTAGCATGGTGATCACCATGGCCACGCGTGGATTTATCAATTGGCGGGAGCATGGCACCTTTTTCTTTACCGAGTCTCGCAGCAAGAGAGTGGCCATCATTGGGCAGGGGACAGACGTTCGACGAGTAGTCGACCTCATCAAAGGAGAACTAGACTATCCTGTAGAAATCGTAGGTGTGGTGGAGGTTGAGCGTTCCGACGAAGTCGAAAACCAAGACCCACAAATCGAACGCCTAGGCGAACTCAGTCGACTAGCCGAGATCATTAAGTTTTACGACCTCAACGAGATCATCTTTAGCAACTCAAGTATGCCTACGGAAAGCATACTGGATACCATGCGAGATCTCAGAGATACCGAGATTGCGTATAAAATTGTGCCTCCTCAGGCAGATTATATTGTGGGTCCACAAGCCATTCATACCTCGCGTTACAGTCGCCAGATCGGTTTTCGTTTGCAGGAAGCGGATGTGCGCTGGCGTAAACAAGTCTTTGACAGCGTCAGTAGTGGCTTATTGATTTTGACTTATCCGCTGCTTTTTTGGCTTTATCAACGGCCTGCGAGTGCTTGGTCAAGGCTGTGGAAGGTATTGACGAGGCAGCAGCATATGGTCGGCTATATTCACCCCGAAACCGAGGACCTACCGCCCTTGAAGTCTGGCCTGCTGAGTATGCTCGATCGGGTCAAAGGCACGAGCAAAGACCTCAATACCAGAGGGTTGGATAAATACTACGCCCGCCAATATCGCTGGGAAATGGACCTCGAGATCCTCCTCAAGGCCTGGCGACGCATTGGTGGCTAAGAAGGGAATAGTGTATATTAGGTCATCTAGCCAAGATACACCCCAATGAAACGCCTTCTGATCACGCTGCTATTGCTTAGTAGCCTGCCTCTATTTAGTCAAGAAAGTCCTTCTTACGTATTTGACTCTCTATATCAAAAAATGCGTGCTGCTGGTATGCCGATAAGCGATGCCCGCAAGCTTGCGGTTAAGGCCGAAAATGTATTTCGCACGGAGTATGATACAGTGGGTTGGCTGGGGCCCTTGAATGTGTTATTACTCGATCAAATAAAAGGGAACGATCATGTAGAAATCTTTAAGACTGTGAGCACTGCCATTGATATGAGTCTTATGGCGGGCGATACTATCGCGGCGACCTATTATCTTGGACGCTTTTTCCAAGGTCGACAATGGGAACTGCCTCCCGAAGAAAGCACCCGCCTTTTTGAGATCTTGTGGCATGTGCTGGATTATTATGAGAAGCATCCAGAGCAGCCTTATTCTGGGCACAAGCAAAAGAGTTTTTTGCTCTACCATCTGGCCTTTTTTTACAATGAATGGCAGGAGACTGAAGAGGCCATCCGCTTGGTGGACGAAGCCATAGAAGAGTCAAACATTATTCATGATCGAGGGGAAGTGGCCTACCTCAAGGGCATCAAATTGCTATTAGGGGTTTATAGTCGGCAACTGGATAGCCTTGATCGTTGGGTGCCAGATTTTGAGCGTTCTGT
>CAZHOC010000245.1:0-7070 GCA_964534295.1 uncultured Bacteroidia bacterium
AGTTTGACCATATGGGTGATGGGGAAAAATGGCTGGCCTTGTACAAAAGAGCTTTCGCCGGGGAGACTTTTATGATCGAAGAGGAAGCCCAAACGGATATGGGACCTTATCACAGTCAGATACAGTTTTACCCAATTTATGAAGGGGGCACTGTGATCGGGGCAACCATTTGTGCACGAGATATTACGCTTGCACGGCAGCAAGAAGAAGATTTTGTAAAAATTAGGAAAGCAGTTGAAAGTACGGGTGAAGCCATTGCCATTACGGATAAAGAAGGGCGCAGCATCTATCACAATGAAGCTTTCAGTCGTCTATTTCAATATGAGGTTGAAGAACTAAGAGAATCATTTGGCTTTGAACGTCTTTTTAGAGATAGTCAAAAGGCTTCCCGTATCCTCAAGAGCATCAAACTTGGGGCTACCTGGCAGGAAGAATGCCATATGTTTGATAAAGGTGGTAAGGAATTATACATCAATTTCCGCGCAGATGCCATTAAAGACGATGAAGGCAACTTGATTGGCCTGATTGGTATGCTGAGCGATATCACAGATCGTAAACGCACAGAAGAAACCCTTGAGGGTGTACTCAATAGTTCCCAGAATGGGATCATGGCCTTAGAAACCATCCGTGATACTCAAGGCAAGATCGTAGACTTTATGTGGACGCTAGTCAATAAGTCTGCGGAGAAAATGCTCGATAAGGAAAATGTTCACCTTATCGGTAAACGCTTGCTCGAAGAACTACCTGATTATCGTGAAAATGGCCTCTTTCACCTTTATAAAAATGTGGTAGAAAATGGCGAACTACTCAATGTAGAACACTACCTCGATGACGACGAAACAGGTTTGAGGATGTGGATGAATACCGTTGGCGTCAAATTAGGCGATGGCCTTAATGTAACTTTCCACGATATCAGCGAGCGTAAATGGGCGGAGGAGAGCCTATTAAAGGCAAAACTTGCCGCTGAACAAGCAGCAAAAGCAAAAGCGGATTTTCTCGCTACCATGAGCCATGAAATCCGTACCCCGATGAACGCAGTCATTGGCATGACGGGTCTATTATTGGGCACTCCACTAGATATCGAGCAAAAGGAGTACGTGGAAACCGTTCGCATAAGCGGAGAAAACCTACTCACGGTGATCAATGATATACTTGACTTCTCTAAAATCGACTCAGGTAAGCTAGAGCTCGAGAATCAAGGTTTTGTATTAGTAGATTGTGTAGAAGATGTGCTAGACCTTCTCTCTACTAAAACCAACGAAAAAGGCCTAGAGCTAATCTCTAATATCGCTCCAGAGATCCCTCATCAGATCATCTCTGATCCTACTCGTTTGCGCCAGGTATTGGTAAACTTGGTAAACAATGCCATCAAATTTACGCCTAAGGGCGAGGTGATGGTCTCCGCTCGCTATGTCGAAGAGACTGCTGACAAGAAGCTTAAATTGGAGTTTGCCGTCAAGGATACAGGTATTGGGATCCCCGAAAATAAAATTCACCGACTTTTTAAGTCCTTCTCACAAGTAGACTCCTCTACCACCCGCAAATATGGGGGTACTGGTCTAGGCCTAGCCATCAGCAAGAAGTTAGTAGAGCTTATGGGAGGAGAGATTTGGATCGAAAGCGAGTATGGCCAAGGCTCAACCTTTTTCTTCACAGTATTAGTAGGCCGGGAATCGCTCCCACTCAAGACCTCCTTACCGCCGATTCCGAGAGGTAATGAAGTATTGCTTATAGACGATAATGCCACCTACCTCCAAAAGACCACAGATCTACTGGAAGAATGGGGGCTTAAGGTAAAAGCATGTGATAATCCACGTGAGGTAGATGATTTACTGCTAAAGCATCGCTACGATTTGATGATCACCGACCTTGATATGCCAGTAGTGCCAGGAGAAAAGCTAGTCCGCAAGGTAAGGCAGACCTATAGCAAAGAACAATTGCCTATCATCGTGTTAAGTTCTAGGCTCGAAAATCCAAGCGAGGAGGACCAAGCAAACTACAATGCCTATCTCCGTAAGCACGTCAAACAAGCCTACTTGAGAGCGCATATCAGCAAAATATTGAATAAGGATGGCTCAACAGCACATCTTCCAAAGCAGACTCAAACTGATGATAGCGAGCAGCCAGAATTTCGCTCAGACCTACGGATCTTGATTACCGAAGATAATCTCGTTAATCAAAAAGTAGCCTTGCGGATGCTACAAAAGCTCAAGATGAATGCTGATATCGCAGGCAATGGCTTGGAGGCCTTGCATGCCATGAGGATAAAAAAATACGACCTGATTTTTATGGATCTCCAAATGCCGGAGATGGATGGCTTACAAACCACTGAAGCTATCTATAAAGAATTTGGTCCTGCCCGAGAAAACAGGCCTGTGATTATTGCAATGACAGCCAATGCAATGAAAGGAGACAAGGAGCGCTGTCTAGAAGCGGGTATGGACGATTATATCAGTAAACCCATTCAGCTGAGCGACATAAGAAACGCACTCTGCAAATGGTTTCCGCTAGAAAAAATCATCGAAAAAGTATGAGTAAGCCAAAATCACTAAACGGGATATTAGCTTATCTAACTAATTCTACTCACTTGCTTTCCATCAGAGCTGCCTATCTTTCAGGAGCTATTGGTCTCATCCTTTTTGCCTATTTATTTGATGATCTAAATCCGGAATTAGCCAAACCTCTTTGGGATAGGTTTATCGTAGCGGGCATAAATAGCCTTGCCTTTATTGGCACCTTTATCCCAAGATTTCGTTCATGGTTTGTAGGCAAAGGCCTGCATCTCCTGTTGAGCATCTACGTAGTGGATATTGCCTATCTCAACTACTTGCATGAATTTCATCCTTTCCATCTGATAAATTCTATCGTTGCGGTTCAGCTTTGCTTCTATTTGATTCAGGATCGCGAATACTTGGTGCGCTTTTTATTGGTCTCGGCTGTCTCCATGCTAATAGCGCTATTTGCGGCCAATGAAGTATTTATGGGCGACGCCACTTCCTTGGCGATTTTACTCCTATTTATGTTTGGCTTAAATTATCAAATTCAAGCCACGAGGATTGTCCAGCAAAAAGACATTATTGATGCTCAGAGCAATCTCCGAAGACTGTCCCTGGTCGCGGAAAACACCACCAATGGCGTGGCCATACTTGATGCAAAAGGTAAATTTGAATGGGTCAATAAAACCTTTGAAGATATCTCTGGCTATCAAGAAGCAGAAGTCCTGGGAAAGTCTCCCCTAAAAATTCTCGCGGGCCATGATACTTCTCCCGAAGAAATTCAAAGAATGATGCAAACCCTTTCTAAAGGGGAAACCTACGAGGGGGAGGTCCTATATTATTCAAAATCAGGGCGCGCGCGTTGGCAGGTGCTTACTATCAACCCAGTCTACGATGATCAAAACAAACTGATCAACTATATCGCCATCGAAACGGATATAGACGCTCGTAAAAAAATGGAGACTAACCTCCGCGAAGCGAAGGAGGAGGCAGAGCTTGCCGGTATGGCCAAGGCAGAATTTCTTGCCAATATGAGCCACGAAATCCGCACACCGATGAATGCAGTAATTGGCATGACGGGCCTCTTATCAGATTCTGAGCTATCCTTTGAACAGCGCGAGTATGTCGATACGATTCGAGTAAGCGGCGACAATCTACTTACCGTAATCAATGATATTTTAGACTTCTCCAAGATCGACTCAGGCAAACTAGAGCTTGAGCGTCAAGCTTTCAATCTAATTGATTCAGTGGAAGATGTCATCGACATGCTATCCACCAAGGCAAATGACAAGAATATCGATCTATTATATGAGCTAGCGGAAAATGTACCAACTGGCATCTTTGGAGACCCCACTCGTCTCAATCAAATCTTGGTCAATCTTGTCAACAATGCCATCAAATTTACCGACGAAGGTGAGGTCACGATATATATTCACGCTGGGGAGCAAGTTTGCCAGCAGCAGTGTAAGCTTGAGATTAGTGTCCGAGATACCGGTATTGGTATTCCTGAAGAGCGCCTCAGTAGACTCTTTAAATCATTTTCTCAAGTTGATGCTTCTACCACCCGCAAATATGGCGGCACCGGTCTTGGCTTGGCAATTTCCAAGAGACTAGTCAACCTCATGGGTGGCGAAATCTGGGTAGAAAGTACAGAAGGCAAGGGCTCGACCTTTAGCTTCAGCCTCCCAGTGGAAAGAGCTGAAGTGCCTATCAGTATTGAAGTAGATTTAACTAAAATTGCTGCAAAAAAAGCCCGGGCGCTTCTCGTGGATGACAATATCAATAACCTCCGAGTTTTAGAGGGCTTATGCCATAAGTGGGGAATTGAAACCTTGAGCATTTCCGATCCTCGGAACCTTAAGTTCGTACTCGAAGAAAAGATACCCTTTGACTTGGCTATCCTGGATATGCATATGCCTCATTTAAATGGGATTCAATTAGCGAAGCAAATAAAAGCAGACCAGCACTACGGATCACTCCCGTTGCTCATGCTGACCTCACTATCAGAATTACCTTCTGCAGAGGAGAAAAAGCTTTTTGATGCCTATGTATCCAAACCATTTCGTCAAAAACAGCTCCTACAAAATCTCGCTTTTATCCTCCTAAATCAGACTGAGCCAACTGAGCGTTCTCGGAGAGAAAACACCATAAAAGACCTATCCCATCATCAAAAGAGTATCTTGCTAGTCGAAGATAATCTCGTCAACCAAAAAGTAGCGACTCGTATGCTGCAAAAATTGGGTTTGAAAGCTGATATCGCGGGCAATGGTCAAGAAGCACTCAAAGCACTAGAAAATCGCTCTTATGATATCCTTTTGATGGATATGCAGATGCCTGTAATGGATGGTTTGAGCGCGACCCAAGCTATTAGAGCCATCAAATCCCCTCACTTTGTGCAGCCGATTATCATTGCCATGACTGCCAACGCGATGAAAGGAGATCGGGAACGCTGTATTGCTGCCGGCATGAATGATTATATCAGCAAGCCGATCAAACTGCCACAATTATCAGAAATTCTTGCCAAATGGTTCGAGCCCGCAATAGCTTTGGGGACGAATTCGTAATTTGTAGTATGAAAGTTTTTCTGGCCATCGCGGCAGCCCTAATGCTGACGCTTGTTTCTTGTACTTCCTATGAACCATATGCACGCCCATATGGCTTCCCACGCATTGAGGTCCCCAGTCCTGCCGAACGCACTTACACCAGTTTCAGTAACCAAACCTGCCCCTTCACCTTTGAATATCCAGCAGGTGGTACGATTACGCGTGATCTTAAAGACAGTTGTTGGGTGGACATCAAGTTTCCTGACTATAGCCTAAGCTGGCATATTACCTATCGTGATGCGGATGCCAATCGTAGTCGAGCTTCCCATTTTGAAGATTATCGTCGCCTGGTTTATAAGCATAGTAAAAAGGCTACTCAGATCACCGAAGAAGCGATTAGTGGCCCTAGTGGTTATGGAACCTTGTTTGAATTGTACGGGACTGTGGGTACTCCGGCGCAGATTTTTTATAGCGATAGCAGCGGGCAACAGATCGCCATGCTCTCATTTTACTACCGCACGGCCGAGAAAAATGATTCTCTACAACCACTCACCGATTATATGAAGGAAGAACTCCGACATATGGTTCAAACCGTACAGTGGAAGTAAGTCTGTTATCTTTTTGACCACTGCTGCGCAGAACGCTCATCCATCAAGTTTCCTCGGCAAGACTCGGAATGACAAGACTTAGTTCTACCCCTTGTCAGCTTGAGCGAAGTCGAAAGGCCTTTGTTGTTTGCTGCTGCTTCGCAGAACGCTCATACTTGCCCGCCGGTAAGGATAATCGTTCCGCGCAGCGGAGATAAACATAAAAGTCTCCCCTCAGAACTAATTTAAAACGCTACAAAATAGGAATGCGGGCCTACTTACAGTTGGGGCAAGTCCCCTGCAGGAGCATATTGACACCCGAAAGTTGAAAGCCATCAGGTAGCTGAACACTTGGAATCCGCACCTCATCTACGCAGATCGTCTTGCCACACTCTTCGCATTTGAAGTGCACATGATCATGCTGATGCTCATGGCCATCATGACAACTTTCGGCGCAAAGAGCATAACGCATAGCTCCTGTATCATCGAGCACTTTGTGCAGAATCCCCTTATCCAAAAAGGTTGACAAGGTCCGATAGATAGTTACCCGATCACAGCGGCCGTTTATCGCTTTTTCAAGCTCTGGCTCACTGAGAGCGGCGTCACTTTGCAAAAAAATAGCAAGGATATCAGACCGTGTCTGGGTCCGTCGTAGAGACTTTTCGCCTAGTATTTGTTCTGCTCGTTGCATCGTTTACAAATATACGGATTTTACAGCAGCCTTGTTTACAACCAATCAGTCAGTACTTGGTAGCTCTCTGGCCCCGTACACCGCAAAAGGTAGAGGGTTTGGTGGCCTTGTCTTTGCCCCGGTCCAAACTTGATCGGAGGACCTATCCCTTGAAAATCCAAGCCTTCCATAGCCGCGACAAATCGTTCCCGGTTGAGGGATCTCCCCACCGACTCCAAGGCAGCCACCATAGGCTCTGCGTAAATAAAACCGGTTTCGGCAAAAGCTCCCCATCGAATCTCTGGGTGGTAGCGTGCTAAAGCTGATTTATAAGTTTGCAGTCGAGGGTTTTCTTGATCGCTCGGCATGACACCATAATAGGCAAATATCACTTGCTCCCATTCACCCTGCGTAAGCTCATACATGCGGTCCATGTCCGAAAGCACCGTAGATGCAACCCATTGGGGTTTATACCCCAAAGAACGGGCACTACTCAATAAGGCAACGGCTTGTTGCGGAGCCATCCAAAGCAAAACTACCTCTGCCCCACTGGCTTGGAGGAGGGTTGCTTGAGTACTCATTTCACGTTCGCCTAGTTCATAGGAGACAGTTGCGACAGCTTGTATATTATGAGCTTGGAGACTTTTTTGGGCAGCCTGCTCCGCAGAACGTCCAAAATCATCGTTTTGATAAACGATCGCAATCTTTTTACTAGCGAGACTGTCCAAGACGTAGCTAACAAGTTTAGGAGCTTCATCTACATAGCGGCCAAAAG
>CAZHOC010000246.1:0-3539 GCA_964534295.1 uncultured Bacteroidia bacterium
TCTATGTACTGTACGACCTCATCGGCCTTGTCTGGAATGATAATCTCTCCCCCTTTTTCTAATCTCGCTAACCAATAAGGAAATCTATCCGTGCGATCTCCAGGACCGACGATCAGGGTAGGCCTGACGATAATAGATCTTTGGACGCCAAAGGTATTGATGGTAGCCGATTCGGAGGTGGCCTTCATCACTCCGTATTCATAATTGAGTTTTTCTTCTTCGCTGGCATCTTGCGGGATGGCGGTAACGAGTGGTCGGCTTTCGCTAAAATTGTCTCCTACAAAAGGATAAAAAACACTGATAGAAGAGGTGTACATATAATAGCCCACATTGTCGACTAGGAGTTTTGCCGTATCCTCGGTCCACTTGGTTTTGCGACCAGAGTTATCGATCACCACGTCCCATTTTCTGCCTTTGAGGGCTTCCAGATTGTTTTCTCTGTCTCCGACCAATTGCTCGACTTGAGCAAAAACTTCTGGATGAACCTTCGGAACGGTTTTGCCTCGGGTAAAAGTCGTGACTTCATGCCCTCTTTTTAGCGCATAAGCAATTTGATGGGGCCCTAGGAAGCTGGTACCGCCAAGGATGAGGATTTTTAACTTGGTTTCACTCTTTTCGACCTCAAAAAGGGATTGTAAGGGATTGGTACTTATGGCTGGGGTGAGGCCTAAAGCTAGGCTAAGACCCAGAAACTCTCTTCTGTTTTTTTTCATCTTTCTGGCTAATTAGCATGGAAGTCGCCATTTAGATAGTTCAGAAATTGTTGGATTACAAATAATCTTCCCAAGCCAATACTGCTGAATCGTGGCTTGTCTAATATGTTTTAGGCTTAGATTCTAGCCATTTGCACAAATAAAACTCCAAGTACTTATATCCGTAATTAAAAGAAACGTATCTTAATGATATAATATTAATTGTGATGCCAAAGCTTGGACAGCCACTTAGCAATGCTCAGTTAGAAATTCTAAAAGCTTTTTCGTACGAATTAAGCGAAGAGGAATTAATTGAGTTTAGAGCAGTTATTGCACAGTATTTTGCCCAAAGGGCTATTAATGCAGCAAATAATTCCTGGGATGAACAAAAGTGGGATGATGACAAAGTGGATCAACTCCTAAACACTAAACTTCGTCAAAAATAGGTAAGACATTTGAAAAGAATCGTTTTAGACACGAATGTCTTATTAGTCTGCATTTCGGACCGTTCGAAATTACATTGGGTATTCCAAGCACTGCTCAATCAATCTTACACACTTTGCGTTTCCACAGAAATTTTGGCTGAATATGCTGAAATAATTGAGCGCTATCTCGGATCAGAAACTAGTGAAAGTGTCCTTGGCCTAATCGAAAATCTACCTAATGTCGAGCGGATTACAAGTTATTATCGTTTTCGCTTATTAAAAGATGAGGATGATGACAAATTCGTTGATTGTGCCATAGCAGCAAATGCAAACTTTATCGTAAGCCATGACAAAGACTTTGCAGTCTTGAAAACAGTAGATTTCCCAAAGGTAAAAGTGATTGACACAATAGTATTCAAACAAGAGCTAGAATCATAACCCCTGCTCATCCAGCCTTACCAAGCGATATCCTTGCGCCTTCAGGCCCACGATAATCAACTCTACAGACTGTAAGAAAGCCTCCACATCGCTGCTTTTTCCATCGTGTAAATAGATGATGCTACCGTTTTGCACATTAGTCAGGACCTCATCTGCGACTTGCTGGGCAGGGTAGGGAGAACGGTATTCTGCGGGAGGGTCATAGGTTCCAGTTACGAGCGTTTTGTTCATCTCCTTGAGTACCCAAGGTAGTACCATATACTTACTAGAGTAGGGAGGTCGAAAGTAGGTGGGTTTGGCTGCGCCGAACGCTTGTATCAGGCTGTCGGTACGCTCGATTTGCGCTCGCACAAAGCTCGGCGACTTAAATATCATCTGCTGATGATCATAAGTGTGATTACCAAGCAGGTGGCCGGCTTCAAATACTGCCTTGGCGATTTCGGGTTCTCGTTCGATTTGCAGGCCGAGCATGAAAAAGGTCGCCTTGACCTCATGCTTAGCCAATAAATCAAGTAGGGGAGGAGTGCGCTTGGCGTTGGGGCCGTCATCAAAAGTGAGGGCGACTATCTTTTCGTTGGGATCTAGTTGATAAAGCGGATCGACAAAAAAGGAATGCTGCCAAGAGCGGCTGTACAAGAAAGTACCGCTTATTACTGTCAATAGGATGGCAAAACTAAAGATTATCGCTCTGAGCGTCTTATTGCGTTCTCTTACCATGTTTTCAATCTAATGTGTGCTATTGATGGTTCTACGGATTATGGAGATAAGCGTTCCGCGCAGCGATGCACAAAAAAATTAAGCTGCTTAGACTCCGCTCAGCAAGATAGATGAATATAGTTGTCACATTGAGCTTGCCGAAATGCCTGTAGAGACAAGCGTTCCGCGCAGCGGTAATCCCAAACAAATTAAACCTTAAGCTACGGCCCTAGTCAAAGCCATAGAAGTATTTATGTGTTTTGAACGACCGGCCTCCACCTACGCTTATGCTCTCTTTTAGGGCCTGTGGGAGGAGGCTCCATTTCCACCTTGAGTATGAAACCCACTCTTTTTCTCGCCTCTCTGCTATTGTTGTTTGCCTGCCGTGAGAACCCGCTAGCAGTGCTGGACGATGATTTTCAATGCAGTTCTGAGACAGCGCAGCAGTATTATTCCCAAAATGAACTCACCAAAGCCATGGACGATTATATCATCGAAGCCCTTGGTCGTGGTGGGCGACCCAATGCAGAAGGAGCCATGGGACGTAATGTGGAGGGTTACTTTCATGTACGCTTTCAAATGGGTTTGGCCCCTTTTGCCGACTATGTGATGGATGTGGAGGACACTGCCTTGCTGGATCAGCTAATGACGGCGATTGAGTATTCCTTTGCGCATCAGCTTCCGGCCGGGGATTTTGAACTGGTAATACCAGATGATTTAGCGGATCTTCCCGCCCCAAACGAAGGCGATATGGCCAGTGGGGTAGCGTTTTTCTCTTCTGCTTTAGGATCTGCATTGCTTAGTATGCAGGAAAGTGATTGGTTTCAAGCGGATGCGACTGCGAAAGCGCGCTTAGACAAATTAAAGCCTGCGATTCAAGCATTGCTCGACCATCTCAAACAACAAGAAGCGATACTTTTTGCTTACGACGCGGAGGCACCTAATCGCTTGCTTTTTGATGCGATGGCCTTTTATAGCTTGGGACGATATTTGGAGGATGAGCCAGCGCGTAAAGTGGGGCTTGAATATGCTAAGACAGCACTAGCAGAAAGACATCCTCAGGGTTACTTTCTCGAAAAAGGTGGCTGGGATACGAGTTATCAGGGAGTTGGCCTGGAAAATGGCTTTCGTTTGCTGGCTATCTTATTGCCTGATGAGCCTTTTCGGGAGGAGTTGTTTGCTTCGCTTTCTTGTGCAACCAATTGGCAGGCTTCTCGCATCTTGAGTACGGGAGAGATAAGTTTGGCGGGTAATCAAAGGGTTTTTCCAGGTGGTGAGGCCTTCCTGG
>CAZHOC010000246.1:3549-7056 GCA_964534295.1 uncultured Bacteroidia bacterium
CAATGAGAAGCAAATCGCTTACAAAAGTACGGTGGTGGCTTTTTTCTATCTACATCATTTTACCGCTGATGATGCTTACCGCCGCTTCGCGGAACGCATCATCGAATTTTATGAATAGCCTAGGCCAACCCCATCTGGATGGCGTTTTTGACCAAGCCAGCGGTGTTGCGAGCGCCTAGCTTTTCGCATAGATGAGTGCGGTGGGTTTCAACGGTAGAGACGGCGATACTCAACAGAGAGGCGATTTCCTGATTGGTGTGTTCGGCCATGATCAGCTTGAGCACTTCCTTTTCCCGCCGCGTCAACTTAGGGATAAAGCTATTATTCGCTGTCTGGTGCAAAGCCGAGGCGATCAATTTTTGATTGACATCGGCAGAAAGGTAGGTCTCTCCTTGCATGACGGTACGGATGGCAGCAAAAAACTCCTTGCTGGGAGTGGTCTTGAACAAATAACCCTTAGCGCCCGCTTTGAGCATAGCACGCACAAAACTCACCTCCTCATAGGTAGTCAAAGCAATGATTTTTAGGCCTGGATATTTGGCCATCAGGTCCGCACATAGTTTGAGGCCATCGTTGTCCGGCAGATTGATATCAAGGATCAAAATGTCAATTTCTTGCTGCGCTAAGAGTGCTCTTCCTTCCGCCGCGCTCTGGGCCGAGCCCACTACTTCTATATCCTCCGCCTCATTGAGCATGGCTTGAATTCCCTGTATCACCAGGGGATGATCGTCTATGACAAAAAGTTTAATCATGCTTTTTGAGAGGTAATTGCACGTAGATGGTGGTTCCTTCTCCTACTTTAGACTGAAGATCAAAACTACCGTCTAGATAAGCGACTCTCGCCTGTACATTATCGAGGCCCATACCTTTTGGTGGTTTATTTGCATCCTCAAATCCCTTGCCATCATCTTCTACTGTTAAATGCAGGTGTTTTTCGTCCTTCATGATCTGTACCAGAACGTTTTGTGCTTGGGCATGCCTGAGGGCGTTGGCGTAAAGCTCTTGTACGATGCGAAAGATATTGCTTTGCATATCCTCGGGTACTCGCTCTGGGCCATACCATTGCAATTGTACTTGCGGGGATTGAGGACTCTGACTTAAAAGGTCCTCTAGCGCCACCTTCAAGCCAAAGCGAGCCAAGGCGCCCGGCATGAGATCGTGAGAGACGCGGCGTAATTCTTGTCCCACTGCTTCTAGCGCGGCTTGGCCTTCTTCTTTCGCGGCGGAGTCGGCACTATTGAGCAGGTTTTTGGCTGAGGCGAGCATGCCTCCCAGTCCGTCATGTAGTTCTCGGGCTAGCCGAACGCGCTCCTTTTCTTGGCCTTCTAGCACGGCTTCTGCCGCAAGCAGGCGCTGAGCCTGAGCCATACGTTGGACCTTTTGTTCGCTAAGAAAAGCTGCTTGTTGAGCGAGCTGCTTTTGATTTTGGCTGTACTTACGGAAGAAGATAAATCCTGCGACTAGCAGAATCAGTAAAAGCGCTAGAAAAAACGTGCGATTGCGCACTGTGCTTTGGGCTTGGTTTAGCTGTAAATCACTTTCTGCTTTTTCGGCACGTAAACGTAGATTTTCTTCAGATTTTTTGGCGGCTTCGTATTGCAGCTCTAAGGCTGTGATTTCGCGTCGTAGGTTTTGTATCCCGAGGCTATCGGCCAAGAGCCGATGCTGTTGTTGTAGCTCGTAAGCCTTGGTATAATCCCCAAACTTAGCGGCGATTTCCCGATGATAGTCTATTGCCTCTAGCAATTCTCCTTTTTGCCCTAGGCGTTGGTTGAGGGTTTTGGCTGCTTCGAGGTGGCGGTAAGCTGCTGTTTGATTGCCATTTAGCCCTTCATAGTAGCCTAAGCGAGCTAGGTTGACAGAATAGATAAAAGAATCAGGCGCAATCGCTACGCTCTGCTTGATGAGCTGAGAAGCCAAGGCGTGTTGCTTTCGCAGCGAGGCGATACCCGCCATACCCATCAATGCGTAGCTATGTTCACGAGGCATAGGAAAGATTGCACACAGGTCTAAGACCCTTTGGTACCAGCGTTCGGCAGGGCCGAGACTATCCAAAGCCTCCAAACTAGAACCAATATTGTAGCTAACATGAATCAGCCGTGCGCTATCAGAATGAGGAATCCAACGCAGGTTTTTGCGATGATAAGCTAGGGCCTGTTCTGGTTGATCCGCTTCCATAAACAGGGCACCGATATTGCCAAATATTACTCCAGCTCGCAAAGAGTCCTCAGCCCTTTCAAATTGGCCCGCGGCTCTAATAAAGTGCTGAATCGCCAATTGAAAGCGACCTTGATAGTAATAAATTTCTCCTAGTGTGCTCTGGCCTTTGCCCCATTCTAGACTAGTCGAATCTACAGCTAGATGTGCTATGGCTGCTTGCATATGGGATAATGCTTGCTCGTAGCGGTTATCCTTCAGGTAAATCATCGCTTGGTAACGCAGACATTTGCCCTGCCAAAGAGCTTGCCCTAACTGCTCGGCGCAAGCGATACAGCGATCGTATGCTTGCAATGCACTATCCTTCCTGGCCTTTTGCTCATAGACATAGCCAAGATCAGCCCACCACTCCGCAGAGCTTGCCTGCAGCGGCAAAGAGGTCAAATGCCGCAAGCTATCCTCAGATTGAGCTAGAAGCCCCGTCCAAGCAAAAAATGCCCCAAGAAGTAGTAAGCGTTTCACGATTGAAAATTAGGCAAAAGCCCTTGTCAAAAACTAGTGGTATACCACCATTTTTTGCTTTGGGGACAAACCCCGATAAATCTCAGCGCGGCAGGCACGAGTTTTATATCACAAAATAATAAGTCATGAAATCAACTAGAATCCTTTTCCTTGTTTTGGTGGTTGGTCTTTTTGCCAGCTGTAAGCCTTCGCCTGCTGTTGAACTCACCCAAGCCTTTACGGGACAAAAATGGGAGCTCTTAAATCTAACGGCCACTTACGACTATGAAATAGAGGAGCGTTATGTAAAAAGACCAGACACGATTTTTCGTTATGTTGATCAGGACGGCACCATCTCCTTGAGCTATTATCAGTTTGAGGGTGAAGGGGTTTGGGATGTCAATTCTTTTTACACTCGAGAACAAGAAACGCAAAATGGTCCTCTACCTACCGAAACCTTCAATGTGTCAGAATCCTATCCCGGCCTTATTGGTGTTTGGGAGTTTTTAGTCAAACGTGGCGGCCAATTGAATGGAGTGAGACAAAAGTATTTTGAGGTACGCCAAGACTGTAATGTCCCTTTCGATTTTACGGGGAATTGGTCCATCCGAGATTCAGAAGACATTAATGATCCAGAACGTTATCCGATTATTACTTTTGAGATTGCTCACCTAGCGGATCCAAGATTTGCCGGAGATCTACTGTTTTATCCCACTATCTTTGAAAGACCTGGATTTTTCCCTGTGATCGCGAATGCGAAGATCGAAGAAAGGTATGGAGGAGAGATTTTACAGCTAAGCACTGCCTATAGAGCGGAAGGCTTTGAACTGCGTAGTACCAGTTTTGAGG
>CAZHOC010000247.1:0-7054 GCA_964534295.1 uncultured Bacteroidia bacterium
CTTAGATTTTGGAGCTCATTGGTAGGACTGGCATCGGCATCATTTACATTGTCGGTAGAGTTGATGTTAAAGTTTGGGTAGCTTCCTGATATTGTGGTAGCACCGGTGCCGCTAATATTTACGGTTTGGTCAGGCGCAGTATTCGTAATGACATTACCTGAGATGGCGATGGCATTGCCGGCTGTATAGGAAGGGGCTGCAGGGAGGGCAATGCTATTGCCACTGGAGATACTGAGGTTATTGCCTGAAAGGCTAAGGCTTTGGATTTCATTGTTGGGATCAGCATCGGCATCATTGACATTATCAGTAGAGCTGATGGTGAAGTTGGGATAGCTACCTGAGACACTAGTGGAACCAGTGCCGTTGATATTGACGGTATGATCGGGAGCGCTGTTGGTGATGGTACCGCCGGAGATATTGATACCGTTGCCTGGCGTATAAGTGGGGACCGCTGGGAGTGCGATACTGTTGCCGCTGGAGATACTAAGATTATTGCCTGATAGGCTAAGGCTTTGGATTTCATTGTTGGGGTCAGCATCCGCATCATTGACATTATCAGTAGAGCTGATGGTGAAATTGGGATAACTACCTGAAACGGTGGTTGCTCCCGTGCCGCTGAGGTTGATAGCATTATCTGCAGCGACCCAACTACTGCCGTCCCAAGTCATTACTTGGTTGGCACTTGGGGCAGGCATATTGACATCTTTCAGGTCATCAAGGCGCATATCAGTCGCCATTTTTGCATAGGGGACGGCTTCGAGTAAAGTGCTTTCTACGCTGGTTCCGTCCAGTTCGACGACTAAATAAAGCTCAGCCGCCCAGTCGATGGTGCTAAAATCACCTACTTCAGCCGTCCCTTTACCGATTTGGGTATTGAGAAGGCCAAAAGCATTGGTCGTAGGGGAATGAAGCTCTTGATAGATTAGGGTGCCGTTGGGACTACCCTCTCTAATTTGAAAGCGAAGACTGACATTCGTATTGTCCAAGGTAGCGCCGCTATTATCGCGAGCTACGGCTTGATAGTTAAAACCTTTGGTGGATTGAGCATGGAGTTCGGCGAAGCCGAAAGTAAAAAGAAGGAGAAGGCAAAGAGGAAGGTGAATTCTCATAGCTATAAGTAGTTAACGTGATGTTTGAAACACTCTGTTGTTGGCGGCAACAAAGGGCCAGCTTAAGTTTGTAGCGTAACTAGTCATATGCATGACGGCTGGCTACACACGATTACATTTGATTCACCAATTTTTTTAAAATCCTGCTTGTCCTTTAGCTGTGAGACCTCCTGAGAGGGTACCGGGCATTTCTCCTCTTTCAACTTTGTTGAACGCTTCTACTCCCTCTTTGAGTCGGCCAGTTTGACGGTCAAAACCGTCGCCAGTGATATTTTGAGGCGTATTATCACCGCTTTGCGCTCGCCAGATTTGCAGTTCTTGGCGGTATTGCCGCAAGACTCCCTGATATTGAGGGAGACTAGCCAGATTGCAGAGTTGCAAGGAATCCGTCATTACAGCGTATAACTCTTCTCTTGGTCTTGGGACTTGAAAAATGTCTGCTTGGGCAGGACTAAGCCGCCCAGTCTCGCGCAAATGATTGAGATCCTTTTGGGAAGGACTATTTTTTGAATCTGCTGGACCGCCATTGGCCAGATTTGGCCGCTCGTTGAGGACATAGAGATACTCCTGAGAACGAACTGAGCGTTCGAGGGCCTCGAAATCATGCCAATTGTGCTCTGCGTAGACAAAGCGCCTAAAGGTTTGATCGGTCTTGGTGAAAAGCTTGGCAAAGCTCCGCCCTTGGTAGGAGTCTGGTGCTTGAACTCCCGCTATTTCGAGTAGAGTAGGGGCAATGTCAACCGCGCTAACTAGGCTATGATTACTCTTACCACTTTCTGCAATTCCTTTGGGCCAATGCAGGACAAAGGGACTTTGCATCCCACTGTCATACACTCGCGTTTTGGACCGAGGAAAAGGCATGCCATTGTCAGCCATCACTAAGATTAAGGTGTTGTCCAGCACACCCTGCTTTTCCAGTTCTGCCACCACAGCTCCCACATAGCGATCCAAACGGCCAATTTCATTGTAGTAAGACACTAAGTCTTGACGGGTGGATTTGGTATCGGCGAGATAAGGCGGCACAACCACCTCCTCAATTTTGTGTTGATAGGCTCCCGAATCTGCTTGCCAGCTCCGATGAGCATCTAAAGAGGCAAACCAGGCAAAAAAGGGCTGGTCCCTAGGTCTTTCCAGTAGAGCTTGTACCCAGCGAGCTTCGCCTCCCGGTCCTCCATCCTTGGTGCCATGAGCTTGGGTGAAGGAACTCATGGCATGAGGGCCCATATGAGTTTTACCCGCTTGTAAGGTGTAGTAACCGGCATCTCTCAATAGAGCCGGAAAAGCGATCATACTTTCTGGTAGGGGAGTATGGAGTTCGGCAGCGCCGTTGTTGTGAGGATATCGTCCACTAATGATGCTGCAACGACTGGGGCTACAGGAGCTTGCCGTCAGGAAAAATCGATTGAACTTGAGACCTCGTTCCGCAAGGCGGTCGATATGAGGGGTTTGGATATATGGATTTCCGTAGCAGCCAAAGTCGGTCCAACTGATGTCATCACCAATGATCAAAACAATATTGGGGCGAAGGCTTTGCCCTGGCAGACTTTGGGAATTGGGCCAGGAGAATGAAAATAAGGTGATTAGGCAAAATAATAGATTGTGCATAGGACAAAGAAGTAGGGTAAGGAATGCAAGACAATAGGTTCATTAGAAGATAATAATATTCCTAGTTTTGGTGTGCATTAAATTGGAATTTCCATTTTTTGGACCTTATGCAAAGAGCACAATCCTTTTTCCTTCACTTGCTATTTTGCTCCTGTTTCTTCTTCTTTTTCATGGCATTATCTGGCCAAAGCAATAACTCCGTGGCAACGGCCAAGGTGATTGATAGCTTTCCCCATGTCGAAAAAAATGTCAATACCTCTAATGGAGGTAGTGCAAGCGGGATGAAGGGGCGTTACTCAAGTGTGCCTTGTTGCTCCGTTTTGGTTTATAAGGTCATTCTACCGCAGGATGGCTCTCTTCGTATTGAAAACGATAATTTTGTCAACTATTCAGGCTCCATCATCGCATTTACAGCCTCAGTCGATTCGCCCAGTACTTGGTCCGACTTAACACATTTTTATTCCCCTGGAAATCTTGTTGGTTTTCGGGACAGCATGCAATTAGGCTATGGCTATCAGTGGCCTCAGTATGATCCGGCTGCGCCGAACGCTGGGACTTATTATGACATGACAAAAGTCGCGCCCGCGGGAGAGTACTACATTTTGATCTTCAACCAAAACCAACAGATAAATACGGGTTCTGAGCCTTATTCCAACTTCCGCTTTGAATTTGCTCCAGCTTGTCCGATTCGCAATAGCGTGATCAATGATACCATTCAGGCGGGTGAAAGCATTAGCGTCAATGGGACAATTTACGAAAGTACAGTAATGGGAGCAGTTGAGTATGTCAACGATAATGGTCCCTTTGAATGTGATTCAACCGTTACCATCAATCTGACTGTATTACCCAAAGAGACTGATTCGCTTCCAGAAATTTGTAACGGTCAGAGTTTCGGCAGGACTTTTTGGTTTGGCAAATCTTGCTGCAAACACCATCAAAGCGCAAAAAGAGGCATGCCCAAGGCTAGATAATAGGGTAAGGAATGCTTCATAATAAATTCCGCTAGAGAGCTAAATATAGCTAGATTTGATATCAGTAAAATTTGGAATATCCATCCTTTGGATTGTATGAAAGGAGCACTCAGACTTTTCTCTCCCTTGCTGTTTTTTATCATTCTTTCTGCGACTACTTTGGTGCATGGTCAAAACAACACTACTGTAGTCACGGCCAAAGTGATTGATAGCTTTCCTCATGTCGAAAGCAATGTAAACACGAACAATGGGGGGACTGCGGTAGGAATGATTGGGAGTTGTCCTAATCTGCCCTGCTGCGCGGTTTTGGTTTATAAAGTAGTGCTTCCATTAGACGGTTCCTTACGCATAGAAAACGACAATTTTGTCAACTTTGCAGGCTCTATCATTGCTTATACTGCCTTAGTAGATTCTCCCACCACTTGGTCCGATTTGCTGTATTACAGCTCTTTTGGCAATCAATGTGGCTTTCGTGATAGCATGCAACTAGGCTACGGTTATCAATGGCCTCAATATGATCCGGCTGCGCCGAACGCTGGGACCTATTATGATGTTTCGAAAGCTGTACCAGCAGGTGAGTATTATATCTTGATCTTCAATCAAAATCAGCAGATTAATTTTGGTTCTAACCCTAGTTCAAATTTCACTTTTGAATTTGCTCCGGCTTGTCCCATCCGCAATAGCGTTTTGAATGCAACCGTTTGCGCTGGTGAAAGTATCACGGTCAATGGTACAGTCTATGATAGCACTGTTGTAGGGGCGCTTGAAGTAATCAATGATGACGGTCCTTTTGATTGTGATTCTACCGTTACGATCAACTTAACGGTCTTGCCTGAAAAAGCAGGAGTGCTCAATCAGACCATCTGCGCTGGCGAAAGTCTCATCATCAATGGTACCACTTACAGCGGTAGCGTTAGCGGAGCAGTAGAGATTTTTAATAATGTTGGTCCACAAAGCTGTGACTCTAGCTTAACGATTAATTTGACGGTACTGCCCGAAAAGTCCGGTAATTATACCGCTACTCTTTGCGCGGGAGACAGTCTCACGATCAATGGCTCTGTTTATAAGCAGAGTGTAAGCGGTGCCGCAGAGGTATTTCAAAATGTAGGCCCATATGGCTGCGATTCGACGGTTTTGATTGATCTCAATGTTTTGCCCCAAAAGGAGACTACCCTCAACGCAACGATCTGCCATGGGGAGAGCATTGTGGTCAACGGTACGGTTTATGATGCCGATGTAATACAAGAAAAGGAGGTGATTACCAATGTAGGGCCCTATGGTTGCGATTCAACTGTCTGGTTAAATCTTACGGTATTACCCCAAAAGACAAGTACCTTAGATCTGGAGCTGTGTGCTGGAGAAGGGATCTTACTTAACAATACCTTTTACGATTATTCTGTGGCGGGTGCCGAGGTGGTATTTCCTGAGATTGGTATCTATGGCTGTGATTCGACCGTGATCCTCAATCTGAGTATTAAAGAAGCATTAAATTCGAATATTGATCAGACCGGAGCAAGGCTTATTGCCCAACTTAGCGATGCCGAATACCAATGGTTAGATTGCTTCAATGGCTTTGCCGCGATCCCGGACGCCCAAAGTCAAGCGTTCAGCCCCGCTGAAAACGGAGAATATGCAGTTGCGCTCTCTAAGGATGGCTGTATCGATACCTCCGCTTGTGTAGGAGTGTTTAGCGTAGGTATCGCAGATGAGTTTAGTCAAGTGTCTCATTTTCAGTTGTTTCCTAATCCCACTAAGGGCTTTGTCGAGATTCAGGTGGAAGGTGTCATCGATCCAAAGGCCAAGGTGGAAATCTATACCCTTGATCAGAAGCTATTGCAGACTTTTGTTTTGGACCGGCCTCGCCGAACGCTTGACCTTCGAGAACTACCTGAAGGGATTTATTTGATCCACTATAAAAACCAGGTTCAGAAGCTCGTCTTAAATCCTCAATAAGTATTACAATTTTTGCCTTCTGCCGACTTTTGGAATTCAGGATATATATCTAACTTTATCCGCCAATAAATATTCAATAACATACGCATACGTCTATGGCAGAAGTTGTTCTCATGCCCCGTCTTAGTGACACCATGGTAGAAGGTGTAATCGCCGCTTGGCACGTCAAAGTTGGAGACTCAGTTTCTAACGGTGATCTACTCGCGGAGATTGAAAGTGATAAAGCCACGATGGATTTCGAAGCTCCAGAGGATGGAAAAGTCCTTTACATTGGAGTTGAAGAAGGTGGTGCCATTCCGGTAGGTTCTCTACTAACCATTATTGGTGAAGAAGGAGAAGACGTTTCATCTCTAATAGAACAGGCAAAAAACGCCGCTGAGGCTGCTCCTGAAGAAGCACCTGCCGAAGAAGCTGCGCCTGCTCCAGAACCAGAACCCGCTCCAGTAGTAGAAGCGGCTCCTGTTGCCCCTGCAGCTGTTGCGCAAGCGCCAGCTCCCCAAGTAGTTTCCGCTCCTTCAAGCAATGGTGATGCTCGTATCAAAGCTTCTCCGCTTGCTAAGGCTATGGCCAAGGCTCGCAATATCGATCTTTCCATGGTTAGCGGTTCCGGCGATCATGGCCGTATCGTAAAGCGTGATATCGAAAACTTCCAGATGCCAGCTACGCCAGCGCCTGCTCCGGTTGCTTCACCAGCTGCAGAAGAAAAACCCGCTTACGTTGCACCAGTAGTTGCTGGCCAAGAGTCATTTGAGGAAGTTCGTGTTTCTCAAATGCGTAAGACGATCGCACGTCGTTTGGGTGATAGTAAGTTCACCGCACCTCACTTTTATCTTACGATGGAGATCAACATGGACAACGCTATTGAGGCGCGCAAGCAACTCAACGCACTGTCTCCCGTCAAGATCTCTTTCAATGATATGATCATCAAAGCTGCTGCCTCAGCGCTGCGTCAGCATCCAAAAGTTAACAGCTCTTGGTTAGGTGATACGATCCGCTACAACCAGCATATCCATATCGGTATGGCCGTAGCAGTAGACGAAGGTCTATTGGTACCTGTTATCCGTTTTGCTGATGGTAAAGGACTCGCTGCGATCGCGGCTGAGACCAAAGTGCTTGGCCCCAAAGCCCGTAATCGCGAACTCCAGCCTTCTGAGTGGGAAGGTAATACCTTCACTATCTCTAACTTGGGAATGTTTGGTATCGAAGAGTTTACTGCAATCATCAACCCACCAGACGCTTGTATCCTAGCCGTTGGCGGTATCAAGCAGACTCCTATCGTCAAAGATGGTGAAGTAGTACCTGGGAATGTGATGAAAGTAACCATGTCTTGCGACCACCGCGTGGTAGACGGCGCTACTGGTTCCGCCTTCCTCGTAACGCTAAGAGACATGCTTCAGGATCCATTACGGATGCTAA
>CAZHOC010000248.1:0-7054 GCA_964534295.1 uncultured Bacteroidia bacterium
CCTCCACAATGCCCATCTACGATATGAACCATTTCTCCTAGAGACTCCGTTCGGCACGGCCGAAAACGGGCAACAGTCGGCTTGAGAAAACCCGAAACAAATTGATCAGTAAGCGCAATTACTAGCCCGATTGCGAGTAGAGTCCATATGGTCCCTTTCCAGCCTAATTTGCGATAAATAAGAAAAAAAAGCAGCGCATAAAGCGGAATCCATACCCACTTTTCACTCACAAAAGCCATGATAGGATCGATAGCCTCATGATGCCAGCCATTGAGCAGCAAAAAGAGGTCCTGATCCCATTGCTTGAGTGTAGTGAGCATACTTTAGAGATAATAGGTATCAAAGAGACTCCAAATCGCAAATATGCCTAGACTGATGGCAAATATGGCCATGCCGATGCGCAATACTTTCAGTCTACTTTCCCGCCAAGGCTTAATTGAGCGTTCCACAAAGGGGTAAAAAAACCAAAGAAAGAGCGCGACAATACCGCAGCCTAATCCAAGCCCCGCGATCACATCGGCCAAAAAATGTACCCCGATATATATCCTCGTATAAGCCACTGAAAGCGATAAAAGGCCCCATAATATACCCGCCCAAGCGCGCTTGGCGGTAATGCTAAAACAAAGGAAGCCATACAGGGCTGCTGCTGCCGTACTATGTCCTGAGGGAAAACTATAATGACGCTCATGGCCGAGGCTCAAAAAGCGAAACTGCTCCATTGGAAATATCCCCGCAGGCCGGTGCCAATCCTCGAAAATCCCTTGTTTCAATGCAGCTACTATGATCATGACGCTGATCATTCCTAAGGCAACACTAATGGCAAGGGCAAGGTCACGTGATAGCAACCACAAAATCAGCGCACAACTCAATATCGCCCCTTCTCCCATATGGGTCCAATGAGGCATAAACTGATCTAGAAAGGGGCTTGATAAGGCGTTGAGTCGCAAAAAACTCTCTTCATACCCCCAGTTTAATAAGTATACACTCCCTATCAGACAAGCCAAGGCCAGGGTAGCAAAGTACCAAACAAGACGGGGGTAAGATTGGGTTTGATTCACTGAAGCGGCAGCAACTTAGAGAGGCAATTAGGCAAATAAATTTAGAAATCTGAATCGTCAAACCAATAATACATTTGCCAAGGATCGCTTACTTTTTCACGCCTTAGGCGGAGACGCGCTCGACCTGCACCGGTAAAAGAAGTCTCCTCATCCTCCGAAATGGTCAAATTGAAGTTTCGAATGACCGAAGCCTCTGTCTCAGTACTATCAAGTTGGGTATAGTAGTTCCAGTCAAGATTGACGTTGATAACCGCCTGAAATAAATTATAGGAAATGGTCAATTCAGTAGCTCGATCCCATTGGATCTCTTGCCCCAGATCAGCATCGTAATAGGCAAAAGTAAAATCACTGGCAAAAAGCCGCCCATAAAGCGTAGTATCTCTTAATTCGTAAGCGTTTTTGAAAAGGGTGAAGAAACCATCCATATTGGTAGGATCTCCCAAGAGATCGGCATTGGCCAAACCCTCCGGGTCATAATCCGGTGCAAAAGGATTGCAACTCAAAATAAATAAGAGGGGTATGCAGCAGAGCCATTTCATGCTATTCAATTTACAACCTTATTGGACATATCTCAACTTCAGTTCACTCCAACTACTGTCCTGAAAGATTTCAATATCCGTCCAACGCTCAATTTCCCACTCATTAAAAGAATTAAGCTTGATCACCAGCTGCAATTGTCCTTGAAACAAAGTAGTAAGACTAGTATCGCTATGATTGACGCGCAGCAGATAATCGCCTACATATTTCAGTGAATCAGAGGTAACATCCTGTAAATCCGTTTCGGTCAAGGAAAGAGAATTACCCGTAGAAACCGCCAGATCTGCGACAAAATTATCAAAATAGGCCTGTTCGTCTGAGATGGACCAATTGACCCAGATATTTTCATTGTTGTTGAAAAGGCTGGCCACCGGCTGAAAATCGAGTTTCTCTTGATTGAAGCAACGCAGGTAGTTTTGCACATTACGCTGATTGACAGACAATTGCAGATTGTTGAGCAGAATTTGATAATCCGTTGGACTTACCCAATTGGAGGCAGAGCTACTTGGCGGTTCAACCGGGCGGATATTGAAGCAGCCCGATAGGATGAAAAAAATTGAACACAAAATAAGGAAGGGAGCCCTCAATTGTTGAGCAGCCAATGTTCTATGCCCTTCGTTCGTATTCTTTTCTTTATCCATCTCTCTATTTATTTCCCTTCTCTGCCCCTACCCTCCGTTTCAGTCTCTGCTTTTGGGGGCTTTATTTCTTTTTTACTCCCGATAGCTATCGGGAGCGCAGAACGCTTGTCTCCCAACAATTTCACTTAAAACTAACAAAAGTCACCCCCAAAATGTGAACTATTTAAAAACTCTTTCGTAACATTGACCGACCGGTCATTCATAAAAATATAAATGAGTCCCAGATCCTCTAAACAATTTGAAGAAATCCGCGAGCAAAGCCGCGACAAAATCCTGAGAGCTGCCTTTGAGTTATTTGCCAAGAAAGGCTATCACAATACTTCTATCTCGCAAATCGCTAAAAAAGCGGGAGTAGCCAAAGGATTGATTTACAATTACTTCGAGAAGAAGGAGGACCTTATGACGGGTGTCATCACTCATGAATTTGATCAAGGAGATGATTTCCTCGCCAAAATTATGGCCGAAAAACCCGGTAAAGACCGATTGCGGATGTTATTTGAACTCTCCTTCACCTTCATCACCCAAAATCTAGAATACCAGAGACTGATGGGTCAACTGAGCATGCAGCTCAATGACTTTCCCGACCTCATCGACATGATTCAAGGAAGATACAAAGGCTTACTGCCTTTACTCACACAAATGCTCGCTGATGCTGGCCACCCCGAACCCGAAAAAGAAAGCATCATCCTTAGTGCTATCATGGACGGAATAGGCCTCCAATACATCGTTCTTGGCGATGCGCTGCCCTTAGAAGAAATCAAAAACGACATAATCAACAGATACTGTAAATAAGTTCACACATATGAAAAGATTGTTTTCCATATCCCTCATGCTACTCATGATCGTGGGTAGCGCCACCGCCCAAGATGCTGCCACCATCATCAAAAAGGCGGAAGAAGTCCGCCGTGGTATCGAAAGCTCACAGTCAGAAATGACCATGACCATCGTCCGCCCCAAGTGGACCCGCTCTATGTCTATGAAAAGTTGGTCTAAAGGAGATGATTACGCCCTGATCGTAGTTACTGCACCTGCCGCCGAAGAAGGCAGCGCTACCCTTAAACGTAGCGATGAAGTCTGGAGCTACATCCCGAAAGTAGGTCGCACCATTAAGCTTTCCCGCTCTATGATGTCGCAAAACTGGATGGGCTCAGACCTAACCAATGATGACCTTGTGAGAGAAGTTTCTCTGATTACCGACTACGACCACAAAGTGCTCAAAGACAGCACGATCGAAGGTCGTAAATGCTGGAAAATTGAGCTCATCCCACACGAAGATGTCGCGGTAGTCTGGGGCAAGGTCCACATGTTCGTTGACCAAAAAGACTACCTACAAATGCGGACAGAATCGTTCGACGAAGACGGCTACCTTGTCAATGTCATGCAAGCCTCGCAGATCAAAAGCATCAATGGTAGAGCCTACACCGCCAAAATGGAAATTATCCCCGTCGAAGAAGAAGGCAACAAAACTATCCTAGAGTACACCAGCCTCAAATTTGACGTACCGCTCGATGACACCTTTTTCTCCGTCCAGAACCTAAAACGCATTCGCTAATACGATAACCTTTACACACTCATTACATGATGATCTTAAAATTGGCGTGGCGCAATCTATGGCGCAACAAACGCCGTACGCTCATCACTAGCTCCGCGGTCTTCTTTGCGGCCTTCCTATCCATCGCGATGAACTCCATCCAGGACGGCATGCACAAGCAAATGATCCAAAACGTGGTGGGCTATTATTCGGGCTACGTCCAAATTCATCAAGATGGATATTGGGACGAGCAAACGATCGACAATACCTTTACGGTAGAAGAGCAAGTGCAAAAAGTGGCAAATGATCACCCCTCCGTGGAACGTTCAGTGCCGAGATTAGAATCATTTGCCTTAGCAATCGCTGAAGACGTCTCAAGACCGGCCATGGTCGTAGGCGTAGATCCCGAGCTTGAGGATCAATTTACCAAGCTACAAGCCAAACTAATTAAGGGAGATTATTTTGCTCCTAATGGTCAAGAGGTGATCGTAGCCCAAGGCCTCACAGAAAAATTAAAGATTGGCCTAGGCGACACCATCATCCTTTTGGGACAAGGCTATCATGGCGTTACCGCCGCTGGTAAATACCCGATCACGGGGATCATGAAGCTGGGTTCTCCAGAACTTAACTCGCGTTTGGTCTACCTTCCTTTGCAAGCCGCGCAGGAAATGTATGGCGCACCAGAGCTTTTGACTTCTCTCGCCCTTGATATCAATACCCCAGATAAGTCAGAGCAGGTAGCCCAAAAACTTCAAGAAGACTTACCCGAAGGCTATGAGGTCATGGATTGGAAGTCTATGATGCCAGAGTTAGTTCAACTACTGGAAGCCGACAAAGGAGGGAATGTAATTATGCTAGGGATTCTCTATTTGGTTGTAGGATTTGGGATCTTTGGAACCGTCTTGATGATGACTGCAGAGCGTAAGTACGAATTTGGCGTACTCATCGGGATCGGGATGAAAAAGATCAAGCTAGCCGCGACCGTACTACTAGAGACTATCTTTATTTCTCTCATCGGCGTATTGGCAGGAAGCTTTTTTGCCTTTCCCCTCGTGGCATTTTTTCACTATAGCCCAGTCTATCTTGAGGGCCTCAAAGAAGCCTACGAGCAATATGGTTTTGAACCCGTATTGATGACCTCCATTGACCTTGGCATCTTCGTCAACCAAGCGATTATCGTTTTGGTGATTTCCTGCCTCATTTCCATCTATCCGGCATTCCGCATCATGAAAATTGATCCGGTCAAAGCCATGCATGTTTAAGAAATGCTTGAATGGAGGAAGTGTTGAAGTTTTGATTTCCTGAATTATTGAATATCAGAGCTCCCATCAAACCTTCACCCGTTCAAATAATCAACAAATAAAAAAATGATCACACTTATAGCTTGGCGAAATGTATGGCGGAGTAAGTTGAGATCGATGGTCGTAAGTAGCCTTAGGATTATTGGCTGGGATATTTATGCTCGCCTTTTCCTATGGTATCAATCAGAGCCGTGCGAGAGATATCATCGAAACCCGCATTTCCCACGTCCAAATACACGCTCCTGAATTCAAGGACGAAATGAAAGTGAGTTTGACGGTACCCAATGGTGCCCAAATCATTGAAGAGCTACGTCAGGACGAAAGAGTAGCCGCCGTGGCTGGTCGCTTAGTCGTCCAGGGCATGTTGAGCAATACACGTGGCGCCCATGGCGTCCTGATCAACGGTATCGATCCAGAGAGTGAAAATGCTTTAACCCGCTTCGCGGAACGCCAAATTGCCGGTAAAGACACCTTCATCAAGAAAAACAACGGCATTTGGGTGGGTGCAGCCCTCATGGAAAAACTCGGTTACCAAATCGAAGATTCCTTGGGCAACAAAGATTACAAATTGCGCAAGAAGATCAATCTTTCTTTCCAAAGAGCAGATGGTCAGACTCAAGCCGCTAGCTTTCGTATTTCAGGCGTCTACCGCTCCCTCAACAGCAAACTCGATGAGTTGAATGTATACGTTCGGCAGGATGCCTTAGCCGCCTTATTGGATACCAGCTTCGCTGAACTGCCTGTCCATGAGATTGCCTTTTTGCTCCACGACCAAGAAGTCTCAGAGGATAGCGTCTTTTTGGCCTCCCTAGGAGAACGCTTCGGCGCTGTTCAGGTAGAGAACTGGAAAGATTTAGCCCCAGATATCAAACTCGCTGACGAAAGCTTTGGTATTACGGTGGGCATCTTGATGGGCATCATTCTACTGGCGCTCTTGTTTGGCATCATCAATACTATGTATATGGCCGTCATGGAGCGAACGCGAGAATTGGGGATGCTCATGTCAGTGGGTATGAACAAAGGCAAGGTCTTTTTGATGATCATGCTTGAGACCCTCTTTCTGACGCTCATTGGAGCGCCTATTGGGATGCTGATTGCCTGGCTGTTGACTCTCTACTTTGGGAGTGCCGGAATTGACATCTCTGCCATAGCCGAAGGGGCAAGTAGCATGGGGGTAGCCACCATGGTCTACACCGAGCTCGAAACGGCATACTACTTCACCATTGGCATTATGGTGTTTTTTACAGCCCTTTTTGCTGCGATCTTCCCGGCTATCAAAGCCCTCAGTCTCAATCCTGCGGAAGCAGTAAGAGCCATATAATTTGTTGAATTACAGAATTGAGGAAGGCTTGAATCAAGACTTCAACCATTCGAACCCTCAAATTTTCACAAAGATGAACGTCATAAAAACTCAAAATCTTCATAAAACATATACCGGCGTAGTTGATGTACACGCTGTAAACGATGTCAATATCCAGATCGAAGCGGGTGAATTCACCGCCATAGTCGGTCCCTCTGGATCTGGCAAAACCACCCTGCTCAATATGATCGGAGGCCTTGATCGCCCCACTCGTGGCCAGATTACCATCAATGGTCAAGACATTACCCAGTTGAGCAATAACGAATTGATTGACTATCGCCTCCACAATATTGGCTTTGTCTTTCAGGCCTATAACCTCATCCCGGTACTTACCGCCAAAGAAAACGTGGAGTTTGTGATGCTACTCCAAAAGCGGCCAGAAGCCGAACGGGACGCTCGCGTCAAGGAATTGATGGAAGCCGTCGGCTTGGGAGATCGTATGCGAAATCGTCCAGCTCAAATGTCCGGCGGTCAGCAACAAAGGGTAGCCGTTGCGCGAGCGCTTGCTCCCAAACCTAAATTCATCCTTGCCGATGAGCCAACCGCCAATCTAGACTCTGTGTCTACCGCTACCCTACTGGATATCATGGCCGAACTCAATCGCAAAGAAGGAACAACTTTTATTT
>CAZHOC010000249.1:0-5335 GCA_964534295.1 uncultured Bacteroidia bacterium
TTATAATTTAAAAAATTGTAATTGGTTGTGCTGTTCCCTCTTTTTGATCTAAGCTTAGATTTTGATGTTTAGACAAATATTCTTTTATTAATTGGGAACTGCGCCTTAAAATCAGCCATACACGAACCACTTCACGCCTGCTTTTTCCTAGCCTTAATCTGTAGCCTGAGCTTCCTAAAAACCTCCGGCGAACCACATTTTGTCAATAAAGCATGTCCCACGTTGGGGCCTGTTAGTCTATTCTTAATGATTGCCAGACGTGAAAAAAAATCTACTGCACACACCTATTACAGAAGGTTGCGCCCCGTCTTGTTTGTTTGATTCTGGTCCCCAGCCGCCAGGCGTATCTTCGGATGCACAATTAGCGGAAAAGGGCACCTCTGCTTCGCAACATGTTTACGCTTCACTTTCTTTTATGCAAAGAGGTCTCATGTTCTTGGGATTGATGCTGGGTCTTGCCTTTAGCGGTTTTGCTACCCACTTCGCCGGGGGAGAGATCACCTATGAGCACATAAGTGGTAATACCTACACGGTCACGATGAAAGTGTACCGAGATTGTGATGGTATCAACTTTGGTTCTACCGCTACGCTAAGAGTTCGCTCCAATTCTTTTAGTTCTAACCAGAGTCTTTCTCGTATTTCTGTTTCGGATATTACAGTCTTGTGCCCCGGGCAGATTTCGCCATGTAGTCCTGGTGGTGGCGCCGGTGGAATTCAAGAGATCATCTATCGGAGAAACATCACTTTCAATCCTCTACCTGCTGGACAAGTATATACGCTGTCCTATGAGAGTTGCTGCCGGAACAATGATATCACCACTATCAGCAGTCCAGGAAGCAATGACTGGTACATTCGCTCTACCCTAGATCCAAACTTAACGGTACAGAATACTAGTCCCGTATTTTTGAATCCTCCTTATTCATTGTTGCTGCTTTGTACCAGCCAACAGGTATCTATCAGCCCGAATGCCTTTGATGCTGATGGGGACGCGCTACAATTTTCATTGGTAAATTGTCAGCAAGAGTTTAATCAAGACGTAACTTATATTGGAGGGCGTTCCGGAACGAATCCTCTCTACACTGCCTCAGGCGTAAGTATCAACCCATTTACGGGTTTGATCACCTTTGTACCGACCCAAGCCCAAGTAGGGATTGTCTGTATTTTGGTGGAAGAGTTTCGCAATGGGGTGAAGATCGGTGAGATCGTGCGCGATATTCAGGTAAATATTCAGCCTTGCAATAACACTCCTCCCGTAGTAGCGCCTATCGCCAATCAAATTGTTCCTCCTGGGACTACCCTTTGCCTAAATGTCTCCGCCACCGATGCTGACAATAACAATATTGCGCTATCGGCTTTTTCTGGTCTGCTACCAGCCAATGGTACTTTTAGCCAGACTTCGGCAACTCCAGGTGCAGCTACTGGTCAGATTTGTATCACTCCTACCGTAGCTCAGATTGGGCAGACCTTCTCAGTTTCTATTGAGGCCTTGGATGATGATTGTCCTGTGGTAGGTTTAGGGTCCACGACTTTCAATGTCACAGTGCCTGCCACTACTTGTAATACGAGTTTAAATGGCGCGGTAACAGACGCTTCAAATTGTAACTCTACCGACGGAGCCATTAATATCACGCCAAATGGCTTTTTCAATCCTATCCAGTACACTTGGACCGGACCAAATGGTTTTACAGCGGGAACGCAAAATATTAGTGGTCTAGCGGCCGGAGATTATACTGTCAATGTAGTAGGTGGAGCTTCTTGTGTAGAGACCCAAACCTTTACCGTAGGTCTTACTACACCTCTTCCAACTGCAGGCGTAATCGAAAATGCAACTATAATGGTAGGCAGTCCTAATGACCCAGTCATATTTACTAGTCTTCCTACCGGTACGGCACCTTTTACCTACGACTTTAGTTTGATGGGCACTGACCTTGGTCAGTTGATCGTCGGTGCTGCTAATGTACCTAGTCCTGGCTCGATTCGTGTAACAGGCGTAGATCCCGCTAGCCCTGGTACATATCCAATGCTTACGGTAGCTAATCTAGATCCCACTTTTGCGAGTGCTGGCATCGATGGATTTACTTTCTACAGCTATACAGTTACTGATGCCAATGGTTGTGTCGCAGCCATGATGCCTCAAGTAAGACTTGACGTGATCTTCCCAGCGGTTTCCAATTTGACCCTGAACCCAGTTACCTTGACTACTTGTGAAAATGTCTTTGGTAGTGGGGTAGGAGATTTTGATCTGCAATCAGCTCAGGATCTTGCCAATGGTGATGTGGACAATGACGGTGGCGATGGTTCTATCTATACCGTTACTTATCACCCCAGTCAAATGGATGCCAACAATGGCACCAACGCGCTCGCCAATGGCAATAATATCGATCCGACTACGGATGAAGTATGGGTGAAAGTAGTGAGCGCTTCAGGTGCTGAAGGCGTAATTCAGTTGACCCTCATTGTACAAACGAATTTAGATCGGGTTTGTATCGCCAATAATTGGGGCGATGATGTACCTACTTCCTATATCCCTAATATCGTAGACTACAACCACGCTGTTTATCTCTATGATTTCCCGGATGGATCCGGTGGTTTTCTCGATTCTCGTTTCCTTTGGATGAATCCCGGCACCTTTACCTTCTTCAATGATGGTACAGCGGTACTCACTGGCACCGTAGTCAATGTACAAGACGCTAACGTCAGATTTGATGTCAACTTCATGATCGAAAATCGCCGCGATTGGCTTGCATGGAGTGCCCTCGGTCGTACTTATAAAGATGACAGCCCCCATAATACTGTCGCTGCCGCAGAGCATGTAAATTGGTCTTACTTTGAGATCAATCCTGCCTCTACCTTAACTGGTACTGCCGGTTCTACTTATGATGGCGATGTGATCACCCTAAGCCATATGCCTGCCAACTTCGCTATGGGTGGTCAGATGGGCAATGGCGCTAATGACAAAGATGATACTTACGGCTTTAGTGCCTGGTATTTCTGGTCTGGTACCTTAGGCAACTCAACCTATACCAACCTCCATGGTGATGTCAATGTTGACCTCGATTGTGATATAGCTCCATGTTCTAATTTCCCAACCTTCGATGTAGCAGTTGCTTCTGTGGCGATCCTAGAGGGTGCCTATGATATGGCTACTGACCGTATGAGAGACGATCTGCGCACCACTTATCTCGTGCCTAGTACTGAGCCTTACACTGCGCTAGGATACGTTGGTATTGGTGGCGGTGGAGAAACCGTATCACCTATGGTCTTGAGTGTCCCTGGTGATGACGCCATTGTCGACTGGGTATGGCTAGAATTAAGAGATGAATTAGATCCTACACTGGTGATGGCCGCTCGTGCCGCCTTGATCCAACGTGATGGTGATATTGTGGACACAGACGGAACTTCTGCAGTGCGATTTGGTGAGATCAAGGATGGTAATTACTATTTCGTGATCAAGCACCGCAACCACCTCGGAGTCATGTCTGAGAGTCCAATTAGTCTGAGCAGTGCTCCTACCACTGTCAACTTTGAAGATGGTAGCACCAATACCTTTGGTACCAACGCTCAAAACGCCATTGGCAATACTGGCCGCTTCTGCATGGTCTGCGCTAATGTTTCCAACGACAAGTCTATCGACGCGACTGACCGTAGCGAAGTTTGGAATAAGCGTTCAACCGTAGGTTACGAACTAACTGATACCAATTGTGATGGTGTAACAGATGCCACTGACCGTAGTGCTGTATGGAACAACCGTAGCCGTACTGAGCAAATTCCTGACTGATAATGAGAAAATGAGGAGGTCCTTGTGGCTTCCTCGCATTCAAATTCTTGAATTTTAATTCATCCAACAATGCAAAAAATCGCACTAAGCTATATAATTCTCATGCTTGCTTTTGCCCAGGGGCTCTATGCTCAAGGCGTGAAAGGCAAGATCGCGATATCGAACGAGAAAGCGATAGGCTCAGATTATTATTTTGATCTTTACCTTACCGCTGACCCGAGTTCTACGGGAGATATTTATCTCGCCGATGCTGACTTCCGGATTAGCTTTGACAATACGCTATTTACCAGCCCTAGCTTTCACAAGCGTGATAGTACGGTTACGGTCAGTATTTTCAATTTTTCTATCGGATACTGCTCTTTTGTACCAACAAACACAACTCCTGGTACTGATCTTCAGACACGGGAGGCTTATAACACCGCTTTGGCCCTTTCTATGCCTGAAGCCGATGTCGTTTCTATAGAATTGCCTGGCTCTAATCCTGCTGATCAAAACCAGCTCAACGATGCGGTAGCTAGAATCACTGATTCACCTGCCACCCACCGCTTGGGTCGTTTTTATATCTCTGGATATAATGGAAGTGGCAATCCGAATCTTTCATTATCCTTTACGGGTCTCTTGACGACTAAGGTATTTACCTACGAACCCACTCCTAGTTTTGTCTCTAGTGCGGTGGATGTAAGCGCAGCTTCTCTACCTGTTGAGTGGTTGAGCTTTACGGCCGACAAGCTCGATGAGCAAAGCGTGGAACTTAACTGGATCACAGGTAGTGAAATCAATAATGATTTTTTCGTAGTAGAGAAGCGTCTTGAAAACGAGACTTTTGCGCCTATCGGCAAAGTGGATGGAGCTGGATATTCTAACGTCAGCCGCGATTATTCTTTTGAAGATCGCACTCCTATGGCTGCTGTTGTTTATTACCGTCTCCAGCAAGTTGATTTTGATGGAACCGCTGATTTCTCTGATGTGGTAGAGGTTCATTTTGATGGTTTAGGCCTCGCTCGTTATGCGACCTATCCCAATCCGGCCGAAGGCTGGTTTACCCTCGAAGCGATCAGCGAGAGAGAGCAAGCGCATCAATATGAGCTCTTAGACCTACGTGGTCGTACTGTTTTGACTGGGACCTTAGAAGCAAATCAAGGCCAAACTCGTATCGATGTCGCCAACATTGCGACTGGTACTTACTTACTGCAAGTAAAAAATGCCAAAGGTCAGCCAATCAATCTTAAAGTAACGGTCAAGTAAGACCCTTAATGTTTATAGCCGACGCCATCTTCAATTTGGAGGTGGCGTTTTTTTTTACTCCCGAAAGCTTTCGGGACGCGGAACGTTTACCCCTAGGGTGCGGCATGCATGTCCGCACCTACATTTAATCAGCTGTAGCTTCGGCATGCATGTCGTAGCCTGAGATAAGCGTTCCCCGAAGGAGAGTAAAAGCAAAAAAGAACCGTAACTTAAGTACGAACTCAAAGCTATGCACCCCCCAGCTCTACTTTGCTTGGCCTAAAAGCCTGAGTGGAATTTGTTAGAAACCGGATTGAAAAATAAGTGAGAAAT
>CAZHOC010000249.1:5347-7053 GCA_964534295.1 uncultured Bacteroidia bacterium
CAGCCTGTAACCCCTTCCTTAGCCAGCAAAATCAATCACCTTCTGACCAAGCCTTGGTAAAGGAAATCTTAGCAGGAAAGAAGAAGGCTTTGAACCAGCTAATCGAGCGCCACCAGCCATACATCTATAATATTGCTTGGAAGATGCAGGGCAATCATGATGATGCGGCCGACCTCAGTCAGGAGGTTCTGATCAAAATCCTCGCAAATCTCGCCAAATTTAATTTTGATAGTTCTTTTCGCACTTGGGCCTACCGCATCCTGCGCAATCACTTTCTCAATGACCAAAAGAAGAAGGCGAGAGCCATCGCTACTAATTTTCAAGCTTTGGGCGAAGCCCTTGATGCTGTCCCTAATGTAGAACTGACTGCCATAGAACAGGAGGAAAAACGAGCAGCGATCAGTGAGGTTCGGATGACTTGTTTGTCGGGTATGCTGCTATGCCTTACCAAAGAACAGCGTTTGATTTTCATTATTGGGGAGATGTTTGGCGCAGACCATAATATTGGTTCTGAAATCATGGAGATCAGCAAAGCCAATTATCGGATGAAACTCAGCAAAGCGCGCAAGGATCTGATCAACTTTATGCAGCAAAAATGTGGACTAGTGGACAAAGCCAATCCCTGCCGTTGCCATAAAAAAGTTACCCTTTCCTTGGAGAGCGGCTTGATCAATGCAAAGGAGTTACTCCATAGTGGGAAAGCTTATTCTAGTTTTCGTCAGCAGCTAAGGTCCGATGCCAATTATCTAGTCGAGGAATCAGAAGTTAAATACATGGAGTGGCACCGAGGAAATAGCTACCGCACTCATTTTGAAAAGAAGAACTTCTTGCTTCAGCTGCTCCAAGACGCTGAATGGAAAAACCGCTTAAATCTGAATTAAGAACAGAGTAGAAAGTACTAGATGAACCCTATGGCCTTATTTTCCTCGGTCTTCATACTAAATACTAAGGTCTAAGTACTTTTTTTTCGCAAAGTCTTTACACATCAGGATCTGGATTGTCTAAGGGGCAAATCACTAAACGATCAATTGTAAAGACTTTGTATTATGAAACGAACGCTGGCTTTTATCGCAATCATTGGTTCTACCGCCTATTTGGGTAATATCCTTAACATTGGATTGACTTATGCCGTAGCATGGCAAGCACTAGATCCGATGGCTTTTATGGAAGGTTTTGGCGCCACCTTTATGTTACTATTGCCAACAGTAGCTTTTACTCTCCTACCGGGTTTTATCGGGATTACCGCTTCCATATTCCAAAACAAGGAAAACCCTCAAGCCAAACAAAAGTGGCAAATAGCGCTCTATCTGACGCTGGCGAGTTTGGCCATCACCTCTATCTTTCATTTGCCAGCTAATCTTGCCTTTATGGATCAGGCGTACACGGCAGCCGAGGCTACTAGCAAATTACAGTGGTGGGTGATTCTGCATTGGGTACGGGTAGTGCTTGCTCTTGCAGCAGCCGTTTATACTCTCCAAGGCTTTCAATATTCTCTCAAGGCAAGTGAGGCTTAGGTTTACTGGCCGCTGCGCGGAACGTTTATCCTTTGGGTGTGGCATGCATGTCCGCACCTACATTCGGTCACCCGTAGCTACGGCATGTATGCCGTAGCCTGAGATAAGCGTTCCGCGCAGCGGTAAACCCCTTACAACTTCACCCCAAAGTGCTCCCAGAGTTTGGCTGCAAAGTCATTTTCATCCTGGATA
>CAZHOC010000250.1:0-494 GCA_964534295.1 uncultured Bacteroidia bacterium
GTATAGACAGGCTCCAATGCCAGTGGATTCTGGGTACTTGCTTCCAAGACTACAATCGCATCCTTCGCATTGACAACGACCGACTCCAACAACTCCAAGCGTTTGGTATTGTAGCTACGATTGATAGAAGTATAGATCGCATAGGGAAGTAAAGTGAGATAGTTGCGTTCATGATCCTTGATCAGATAATCAGAAGCGCCTGCTCTTAAGGCCCTAGCCGCAATTTCTTCATCTCCCTCACCCGTGGTAAAAATGAAAGGCGTTCCCTGAATGAAGGGAAAAACATCAAAAGCACTCCCATCACCCAGTTGATAATCGATGAGAATGAGGTCAAAATTGCCCTCCTCTATCTTTTGGGTGCCTTCACGGACACTTCCCGCAAACTCATATTCATATTGGAGCCCCCGCCTTTTGACCATGTTTTTGAAAGCCATCTGGTCAACCCGATCGTCTTCGATGTAAAGAATTCTATATTGTGAGTCAAACATTTAGCT
>CAZHOC010000250.1:504-7051 GCA_964534295.1 uncultured Bacteroidia bacterium
GATTAATCAGCAATTTCACTTAATGACCAATATCCTTTAATGGTCTCCATCATGTCTAAAAATTGAGGAAAGTTGACCGGTTTAATCATATAACCAGCTATAGAATGCTGGAAGCTATCCAAGCGATCTTGATCCTCTCGAGAGGATGTAAGCATGATGACGGGAATCTTTTTGAGCGAATCATCCCTTTCTCTCTCCCGCAAAAACTCGATGCCATTCATCCTTGGCATATTGATATCCAGTAAAATCAAACCTGGGCTGGCCTTCTCTGCATCTCTTAAGAAATCAAGCGCCTCTTCTCCATTAGCGCATACTTCTAAAGGATTTTGAATATCCAATTTTTTTATAGCTCGCTTTACGGTCATGACATCTACTTTATCATCATCGACCAAAAGGATAGTTCTTGAGTCTACCATTGCCTTTGCATTTTACTATTGCCTACTTTTTTATTTTCACACTAAAAGTGGTTCCCTGCCCGGGAACGGAATCTATACCTATACTACCACCGTGCATCTCGATGATCTTTTTTACTAAAGTCAACCCTATGCCAGTGCTTTCAAATTCATCACGGGCCTGAAGCGTTTGGAATATTTGAAAGATCTTCCGGAAGTACTTGGCATCAATCCCTTTACCATTGTCCTTAAAATCAATGCGGTAATGAGTGCGATGGTCCTTACAACTGATTTTGATCCAAGCCTCTTCTTTGTCGTTGTACTTGATCGCATTGGAAATCAGATTTTGAAAAACCTGAAAAGCGCGGGTACGATCCCACTCCACCGTAGGGAGTTCGTCTTCTAGATAAATCTTAAAATTGGAGGGGATTTCAAGGCCGAGCTTGACATCCTCCAATATCTCATTAAAATCAACCAGCTCTTTATTCGCGGCCGTACGTCCAAGGCGAGAATAGGCCAAAATACCTTCTATCAGGCGGTACATACGGCTTACACGATCCCTCAAAAGCTCCATCTGGTCTTGCCCATCCTGATCAAGTTGATCTCGATAATCTTCATAAAGCCAATCGGTCAAAGAGGCGATGGCTCGCAGTGGCGCTTTCAAATCATGAGAGACGATATAGGCAAAATCCTTTAATTCTTGATTGGCCTGCTCTAAATCTGAGAGTAGCTTCTCCCGCTTCTGTTCGGCTTCCTTACGATAGGAGATGTCTCGGATATAGCCCGTGAAAATATGGCGGTCTCCCAAGTCAATGGGGGTGATCGCTAATTCAATCGGAAAAACATCCTTGGCTTTGTTTTGGGCGATAATCTCTATTCGGCTTCCCAGTACAGGTCCTTCACCCGTTTTACGGAACTTATCCATCCCTCGCTCATGCGCTTGACGATACATATCCGGCACGATTAGATCTGACATTCTTTTGCCCAAAGCTTCTTCCAAAGAATAGCCAAACATCTCTTCTGCCTTATTATTCCATTCTAGCACAAAGCCAGTTTCGCTAATGGTCACGACTGCATCGAATACAGTATTTGCCAGCGATTTTACTCGTCGCTCAAAGTGCTCTTCTGACTCTTGGTGTAAAAAGCCCAAAATACGCTCTCCGGACCATTGAATTAGTTGTAGCTCTGCCTCTTCTAAGGGAGGTCGAGAGCACTGATTAGAAATAATGTGTAGACTCAATCCTAAGCCAAAATCTCCAATACTGGTGGCCGCAAATAAAGACTGGGATAATTGTGGTTCCAATAGCTTTTTGAAATGGAGCTTTTTTCCCTCCTTACATTTCGAGAATTGGATTACAGATTGCGTTTCTTCTAGTTTGGCGAGGCTATCCTTTTCTAAATCTGAAAGAACTTCAGTATCGGAAGCCTTATTATCCAACATCGCGATTACCTCCCCCTTCTTAACTAAAACTACCCGATCTACTGCCAATTCTTCCTTAAGCCTAAATAATATCCGATTAATTTTCTCCTTGGGCGTCTCTAAATCAATAGGCCCTGCGATACGCTTCCAGCTTTCCTGCATCTTTTCAAGCTGGGCTAACCGAATCGATTTAGCCTCCTCTAAATTGGCATTAAGGATCTCAATAGTAAGCTCTATATCACCAGACTGTCCGGTCTTGCGCCCGGCTAAACTTGCCCAATGCCAATGAGCATTCGCGTCGCAGAAGCGAATGCTATGCTCAATTTGAGTTGTAGAGGGGTTTTGTCCGTCTATCCAATGAGATAGTCGCCTGTGGTTTACTGGATGGATAAAATTCAAAAAGGAAGCGCCAAGGCTTTCCTCTTTTGTAAAATGGGTTATTGCCGACCAGTTATCAGAGAGTGTTAATAAGGATCCCTGCTGGTTTAGCTTTAACGCTAATGTTTTTTTTGCATGAATAGACATATTTACAGCCAAGCGATATTCTACCAAGAAAAAGCTTTTTGCCAGCTCGAAAAAATCCAGTTCAAGCCACTTCTAACAAGATAAAATGCCGCTTTATCAGCCCCAGTCTCAAATGAGACGAGGAGAGGTATCAAATGATTGCTCCGAAGTCTCGAATGATCTTTTAAGGCCAGGACTCCCTGTCTACCTTTGAGTATGATAAAAACAAAAACGCCTTACAAACAGGCAAAATGGTTCGAAAAACAGCTTACAAAAACTTTGATAAAACTTTACTCACAATACCTCAGCAGAAGAAAAAAAATCTCTTTCCTTCTCTAAGCGGAACTATCACCGGGCTTACTTCAAAGCGATTAAGCGACGGCCCCACAAAACTCAAAAGATGAAAGGAAAAAGAGATTGAAAAATATTGAAAATGAGAATTGATTGACACCTTAAAACGAGTGCCTATGATCAAATAATTGGAAAGGAGTACATTTCATCAGCGCTGTCTTGCCCCCTCGCCTATAGGTATGCCAAAGGGGAAAAGAGCAAACTAGAGGGGGCATGAAGCTGATGTTTGATCACCTACCATAAAAATCTAATGTTTAAGTCTGAAGCCGTATTAAGAACGATATCCCCAAGCAGTCAAGGACTCGCTTGGGGATATTCGGTTTTATTATTCTCATTCTCTAACAGCACCTCATATTAACCATTCACATTTATTAATTTCCAGCAAACAAAATAGTCAGTCACCTTATGGCCAGCATCTTACTCATCGAAGACAATCCCGAAATCAGGGAGAGCATGGCTGAGATTCTTACTCTCTCTGGCTATGACATATTCAAGGCTTCGAACGGTAAGCTGGGATTAAGCATAGCCCGAACAGAGAAGCCAGATTTAATTATTTGTGATGTAGTAATGCCGGAATTGGATGGTTTTGGCGTCCTCTCCCTACTAGCAAAAGATCCCAGCACCCAAAGCATCCCTTTTATTTTTCTCACTTCTAAGCTAGAGGGCCAGGATCTTAGAAAAGGCATGAACCTTGGCGCTGATGATTATTTGACCAAGCCCTTCGAACTCAGTGAGTTATTGCAAACCATTGAATTAAGACTGCAAAAAGCCACCGTTCGTCAGGCTCCACAGAAGGCAGAAAGTCTGGCTAATCCAGTTGGCTCAAATGAAAAATATCAAAAGCAGTTTGAAGACTGGTCTCAACAGTTTGAAGAACGCATATTCTCCCCAGAACAGGTAATAATGGCGGCAGCTAGTCATCCAGTTTTTTTGTATCGTATGACCGAAGGGGTAGTCCTTTTGCAGCAGGAGGCCACTATGGACAGGCATTATATTCGAGAAATACTCCCTCCTCCTACCCTCCTTGGTTTTGCTGCTTTTTGCCGACAAGAAGCTCAATCTGAGCAGATAGTAGCACTCAATCAGGTCAAAGCTCAACTGATTCCTACTCAGGCAATGACTCAATATTTACAAAAAGAGCCCGCGATCATGCAGTATTTTTTACAAATGCTCGCAGCCCAAATCTTAAATCAACAAAAAATTCAAGCAGCATACGCCTTTGCCTCTGTTCGCAAGAAAGTAGCGCTCTCGTTGAGTAGGCTTCATAAAGTATTTGCCGATCAGGAAATTGAATTTTCCAGAGAACGCTTAGCAAGCTTTGCCAGCGTGTCTAGAGGTGCCTTGATGCGCGTATTGGCCGAATTTCGAGAAGATGGCTTGATCAGTACTGATAATTCAAAGCTCCAGATACTCGCCCCTGAGACTTTAGACCAAATATTTGATTAGTCTGTATTTTTTTACTGCTGCGCAGAACGCTTATCCCATTAGGGCAGCCTAGCGGTAATCACATAATTACGGCTAAAGCTAGTATTGTCAGGATGGCTTAGCACATTGATAAATACAACATTGACATCAGAGCCCGCTCCTTGAAATACAGTGGAGCCATCAAGATTAAGATCCGTATCTAGGTAAGCCTCAAGGGTATAATTTCTAGCGAAGCCTGTATTTCCCGCATCACTTAATATTTTTATGAAGACAGCAGAAGGATCATTCCCTGCACCTTGAAAGACTACGTCTCCGCTGCCATTTACATCTCCAGACCAGAGGCCATACACCCCAGCGCTCAGAGTTTTTTGTGCGTTCACGCCTAGGAGATTTTGGCCCGATCGGAAATCAACACTCGCTTCGGTACCAGCAAAATAGGACAAGCTAGCCGTCATCACCCCGAGATGATTACGATGACGAAGCGCAAGAAAAAAGCTATCTGTGGCTTGATAATCGCTGATCTGATCGGTAAAAAAGAGTACCGAGGCCTGTCCATCTACGTCTATGATATCTCCATTTCTCTGAATTAAGACAGGTTTTCGACTTACTACTTGAGAGTCCACCCCAGAACGCAACTCCAACAATACCCAATCCACCACGGCAGAATCACTACTAACAGAAAGAATGTCCGATTTGACTGAGCGTTCCCCGATATAGGGGTCAACCAAAGGAATCAGCCCCTTTTGACGCAAATCATCTCTCATCAATGCAGTAGGAATATCATAAGCACCTGCAAGAATAGCCTTGGCCTTTACCATCCGAAAAGCTCTCCTCCCTAGGCTAATATATTGTCCTTCAGACAGATTGACTAAAAACTTCAAACTGTCTCCCGCAATGCCTTCTATCAAGGTCGCATCCGCAAAATTACCGTCATCGTCTACCATCAAAACCCAAGCCCGCTTATCTGCGATTGTCCAGCCTAGGCCATCTAAATCAAAACTTAATTGCACCCTGCCAGTCTCTCCCTCTTCGCTCACTCGCCAAACCCGCGCCATCCGGTCCATCATGCCAGCAGGTACATTAGGGCTCGCACTATTGGCCGCTGCAGAACTAGCATTATTGCCTAGGACCAAGAATGTATAATGATCCAAGGGGTTTTCGGCTTTAAGATTTAAGAGGCTACCCGCTAGCGCGGAACGACTTTCTCTTTGGTCAAGACCTTGGGTGGTATCCTTCGCGATGCCTACTTGAAAGTTTGGATGCGAGGGGTAATCATAGTAAAGATGGCTACTAGCGGGAATACTCAGGCCATATTTGATGGCCAAATAGCTCTCTACGCGTTGCCGCCCGCCTGTCCATAGCAGCGTATCAAAAACGATCAACTCTGCCAAGTCGCCCTTCCAATGATTAGAGGTTTGATTGTCATTGCCAGAGCCATCAAACTCCTGCCCAATCGATACCCGATCCGCCGAAGAGGAAGAAAAACCCGTCCAGTCAGCTTCAACTTTACCATTGACCCAGCCATCCACTCTTGCGGCGGAAGTTTGCTGGTTGAGGCTTACCATCAGCGGTATATCCAACCAAATATCGGTGGATAAAGAAGGCGAATCATCATCATAAATCAACTCTCCATTGGGCCTATGGCCATATTTAACACGATTGCTTCCCCCATTGTGAGAAGAGAGGTAATAACCATCATCATTATCAGCCCGAGGAATAAAAACCGCAAAAATGCTGGCATTGGCGGAGAGTTCATCAGCTAAGCCATTGAGGCGCAGCCAATCGTTTGAGCCGTCAAAGTACAGCATCTGGTGTCCATTCAAGCTATCCGATGACAAAACCGGTCTCTTTCCGCTAAGGCTTGAGCTGGCATGATTGCCTTCAAGGCCTTGATCGAGCCAGAGTGAAACCTCCGTATTGTCAAATACCAAACCGCTATCAGCTTGCAGCCAGGTACTAAGATTACATTTTAGCCCTCCGGGCCCAGCAGACATAGCGTTCACCGCAGGTGTCCAATCCACCACCACCAAGCTATCGCAGCCCTGCTTGGTATAATAGAAAGTGGTGTCTAGACCGACTAGTCCGGGATCACAGCTTTCAGCACTTAGGAAAGTTGTAACAGGAGCATCGAGGCATCGCCTAGTGGCTAAGGTAAAGTAAGCTCCGTCGGAGAACGCTTGATTGCTGAAAACCAATTCATCTCCATCAAAACTTGCTCCGGTACTTTGGCTAGCATTAGCAAAACTAGGGCTTTGGCTTTGTAACAAAGCAAAATCTTGGGGATCATTGGAAAGTCCCAGCCCAGCTAGATCAAATCGCACTTCTACAGTACCTATCTCCCCTATCGCCTGAACCCGCCAGCTCCTGCTGAGTCGTAAAGTGTAGGGATCAGGGATGGTATATCGAGCATAAAACTCATTCAAAGGTGCATCGTCATGTCCCCAAACCAAATAGT
>CAZHOC010000251.1:0-7044 GCA_964534295.1 uncultured Bacteroidia bacterium
AGTAGCCGCGCCTACAATGCTTCCAACAATTGGAGTACGCGTCAGGCGCCTACCGCGACGAATCAGGAAAGTCTGGAGATTGCCAGTCGTGAGTTTGCCGAATTTGCGAAGGCCCTGCAGCAGTATTTGGAGGATTTAGCCGCTTTTGAGGCTGAGCTAGAGGAGGCCGGAGCGCCTTATACGCCGGGTCGGGGGTGATATTTTGTGTTTTACTGCTTCGCAGAACGATTACAATCGTTCTGCGAAGCAGTAAAACACAAAAAGCCCAACCTTGCGATCGAGCTTTTGCTTGCATCCCGTGGGGGAGTCGAACCCCCGTTGCCAGAATGAAAATCTGGAGTCCTAACCACTAGACGAACGGGACATCAGGGTGCTACTTATTGTAGCGGAGGACAAAAGTAGTATAGGTTTTTTATACAGTCAAGTTTTTTGTAAAAAAAATCTAAACTTCTTTTCCAGTATGACTTTACGCAGACTTTACAAAAGCGTTACTCACAAGGTTTGATTTTCAGTATCTAAGCTAGTATTTTCGCGCTGTCTGTGTAAAAATTACTTATTATAATTATTAAACTATGGCAATTAAAGTTGGTATTAACGGCTTCGGTCGTATCGGCCGCTTAGTTTTCCGGGGTTTGTTAAACAACCCTGAAGTCGAGATCGTCAAAATCAATGACCTTACCGACAACAAAACTCTGGCTCACCTTCTCAAATATGATACTGCTCACGGCAAATTTGCTGGTACTGTTGATGGCTTCGATGACGATTCTATCACTGTAAATGGTACTCGTATTCTTGCTAGCGCAGAACGCAACCCTGAAAACCTCGGCTGGGGCGATTTAGGTGTTGATATCGTAGTAGAGTCTACTGGTGTTTTCCGCGACCGCGCTAAAGCTGCTATGCACATCACTGCAGGTGCCAAAAAAGTAATCATCTCTGCTCCTGCTAAAGGAGAAGTTGATGCCACTGTCGTACTAGGCGTAAATGATGACATCCTAACTTCTGACATGGAAGTTGTCTCTAACGCTTCTTGTACTACCAACTGTCTTGCGCCTATGGCCAAGGTATTGGACGACAACTTTGGTATCGTATCTGGATATATCACTACTATCCACGCATACACTGCTGACCAAAATATCCAAGATGCACCTCACCGCGACCTTCGTCGTGCGCGTGCTGCTGCTCAAAACATCGTTCCTACTACCACTGGTGCTGCCACTGCTGTAGGGATCGTACTTCCTCAGCTCAAAGGTAAATTGGACGGTATCGCTGCCCGCGTACCAACCATCACGGGTTCTTTGACTGACGTTACCGTAGTATTGGGTAAAGAAGTTACTGCTGATGAAGTCAACGCTGCCATGAAGGCTGCTGCTGACGGTCCTATGAAAGGCATCATGGAGTACACTACTGATCCTTTGGTATCTTCTGATATCGTCGGTAACCCTCACTCTTGTATCTTCGATAGCGGTATGACTTCTGCTATGGGTACAATGGTGAAATTGGTAGGATGGTATGACAATGAGTGGGGTTATGCTTCACGTGTTGTCGATCTCGTAAGCCGCATGAGCTAATTTATTAGCTTTTTAAAATATGAAGCGGCATCTGCTTTTGGTGGATGCCGCTTTTTTTTTAGATTTGCCTTTCAAATTTAAGTATTAAGACAAAAGTATAAAGTAGAAAGACAGTCGAAAAAGGGTCGATTTTATCTCTAATTCAACTTTTCTAGATACTAACTACTTTGTACTAAAGACTTCAGAGGGCAAGGAAAGACCATCCAACACCCCTTTTCCCAAGGCTAATTAATATTCATTCACATGCTAAACTACCCTCTCCAGCAAATTCCTGACCGTACGAGCAAGCCGCGTGAAGCGGGTCTTACCATGATCATGGACAAAGGCCTCAGCGTGCGCGAAGCGGAAGATTTTCTCAGTGTCGGGGCTGAATATGCTGATATTATCAAGCTCGGTTGGGCTACCTCTGCGGTAACGCCTAATCTCGAAAAAAAGCTTGCTGTTTATAAAGAAGCCGGTATTCCCTTTTATTTCGGTGGTACGCTATTAGAAGCTTTCTACATCCGTAACCAAATGGATGACTATAAGCGTATTCTCGAAAAATACGGCGCCACTCACCTCGAGGTCTCTGATGGATCGATTGATTTCGAGGGCGACCAAAAAAATGAACTCATTCGTGAGCTTTCCAAAGATTACATCGTCCTCTCTGAGGTAGGAAGTAAAGACCCTACCAAAGTATTGCGCCCTTCTCAGTGGATCGACATGATGCAGACGGAGCTGGATGCTGGTTCTTGGAAAGTAATCGCCGAAGCCCGCGAAAGTGGTACTGTGGGTATGTTCCATGGTGACTCTTCTATCCGCGGCGACTTGATCGGAGAGATCCTCGACGTGATCCCACCAGAAAAAGTCCTTTGGGAAGCTCCACAAAAAAACCAACAGGTTTGGTTTATAAAGCTACTCGGCACCAATGTCAACCTCGGTAACATTGCTCCGGTAGATGCCATCCCCCTCGAAACGTTGCGTTTAGGTCTAAGAGGAGATACTTTCCATACGTTTTTGGATAAGTAGGCTTCCAGCCTGATTAACTCATAAAGGATATTTTCGTATCTTAGATTAGGTACGAAAGTATCCTTTCTTATTATGAGTGAACTCCAAAAACAAATACTCTCCTTGCCTGCTGAGCAAAAGCTTGAACTAATAGCTTTTATTGCAGCTGCTTTAAAGGAAGATCGCCTATTACAGACAGCAGTTGATCGAAAAGAGCGTATCCAAAAAGGAGAAGAGAAGCTCCTTTCTCTCGAAGAGTTGAAAGCAAGGTTATATGGATAACAGGTATAGCCTCTTTGTCTCAGAAGGTGCGACGATTGATATTGAAGACATCAGAGATTTTAATGAAGGGAAAAAGGCTGGTTTAGGATTTGATTATTTAGAGGATATACTCGATTGCTTAGATTCTATTCAAGCTAATCCTAAGTCTTATCAATATTACCGAACTGCTGAGGTAGGCATTCGAAGAGGTGTTAGTAAAAGATTTTCGCTAATCATACTTTATTCAATCAATGAACAAATTTCTCGATTGGAAATTCTGACTGTCGCAGATTCAAGGCAGGACTGGTTCTAACCTTCCAACAATCGTTTAATCGTCGCCTTATCCGCATCCGTCTTGGCTAACTGCAAGGCCTGCAACAAATGATCCACCCCCTTATTAGGATCAATCTCCCGATAAAGCTGCCCCAATAAACTATGGTAATAGTGATTTCCCTCTAAAGCCAAACCCTCTGCTGCCACAATTCCCGCTTCTGCTCCCTCTACTTTTGAAAGTGCATAAGCTCTGCTCAAAGCAGTAATCGGAGATTGTACTTCCCTTAGCAAAGCATCGTAAAGCCCCAGTATTTGCGTCCATTTCTCGCTCACGCTATCAGGTCGGGTGTGCCAATAGGCGATAGCGGCCTCAAAATGAAAGCGCGAGGCATGTTTTCCGATGGCTGCTTGATTGAGAAAGAGTTCGCCTTGGCGTATCAAATCCTGATCCCATAGCGCCGGATCTTGATCCGCATATTGAATGGGGGCTTCTGCATCTGTATGAGTACGTGCCTCAAAGCGCGAAGCGTGAAAACACATCAAAGCCAATAGTGCCTTCACTTTGGGCAGAGCAGTCCGAGCGTCATCTAGCAATAAATAGCTCAATCGCATCGCCTCTAAACACAGATCCTTCCGCAAGGGTGCGTTCTGCGAAGCAGAATAATAACCCTCATTGAAAAGCAAATACAAGCTATGCAAAACTGTATCTAATCGCGCAGAAATCTCACTGCTGGGGGGCAATACCAACTCTACTTGATGCTTGCGCAGACTCGTCTTAGCCCGGTAAAGCCTTTTGTTGATCACCTCCTTATTGGTCAAAAAAGCATCTGCAATTTCCTCTATCCCAAAACCACAAAGTATCCGTAGTACTAGCCCGATTTGCGCCTCTTGGGCGATGGCCGGATGACAGACAGCAAACATCATCTGGAGCTGACTGTCCTTGATATTGCTAGGGGAGAGGTCTATTTCGTTTTCACGGCTATTCGCCGAACGCTCACCCTCACCAAGATTGGGCGCGATCTTTTGCTCAAATAATTGCTGCCGCCTCAGCTGGTCTAAGGCTTTGTTTTTGGCAACCGTATAAAGCCAAGCCGTCGGATTAGAAGGAATGCCTTGTAGACCCCAAGTTTCCGCGGCCAACAAAAAAGTATCAGATACCAGGTCCTCTGCAAGTCCCATTTGGTCGAGGCCAAATCGCTTGCAGAGGACAGAGGTAATTTTACTAAACTCCGTCCGAAAAAGATTGGGGAGTAATTCTTGCGACATCTTGATTAAAAGTCCAATTTCATCAACTCGCGTACTTCGACTGTGCCTCCATAAGCATGAATCGGACAACCTTTAGCCAGTTCCAATGCTTCTTCAAGCGTCTCTACCTTGCAAATCAAAAAGCCGCCAACAATCTCCTTCACTTCCGCATAAGGGCCATCAGAGATCACTTCGTTGCCTTTAATGGTTTTTCCATTTGGGCTTAGCTGTTGGGTGCTAACAAATTTGCCTTGCTGGGCGATCCCGCCGATCCAATCCTGCCATTGCTTGACGCTGGCTTGGATTTCTTCAGGTGAAGGAGCTGATTGATCAGAAGGGATGTGGCGAAAAATCATCAAAAATTCATTCATTGTTCTTTAGTTTTTTATGTGATTCGCCTCTAAGACGAACGAGTTTTTTGGAATTGGACAGGGGCAGAGATTTTTTTTTGAAAAATAGATAAAAAAAATCAGCGACTAGCTCAAAGGCTGCCGCTGATCGCGTTATGGTGTTTGTGTGGGTATAAGGGCTAATTGCGAGAAGGATAGGTTCCCTGCAAGGCGATGATATAGTTTACTCCTAGAGATGGTTGCATGACGCTAGGCACTTTTTGCTCGGCTACGCCTCGGTCGCCTATGCCTACGGGCCTGCCAGTACCTTGAAAGGAGATGGTCTCTGAGCCAAACTTACTACCTAGCCTTCTCTCTGTTAGTCCAGGGCCTCTACCAGGGTGTACGGCTACTCTCCCTCGTAAATCAGGCAAGGCAAAAGTAGTTCGTCCATCGCCACCATAGGTAGTTCCGAGGATCGAAAACAAGGCCGAATTAGAACTAATAGATAGTAGGGCACCATCGCATAAGGCCCAGCCGCGAGGCGCAAAATTACCCGCAAACATGATCACTTGACCGATAAATGGCTCTGTGCTTTGAATATCTTCTGGGCTCATTAGCACAGGATTGGCCATTGCCTGTATTTCTTCTTGGGTTTCGGTTCCTTCTTGATATTTGTTGTAAGCGGCACTGCTGAGAAAAAATCCTCCAGCAAGTACATAGGGAAGCATGGCGATCCAAAATAGTCGCTTGACATAGGTCTGACTGACAGCTTTCATCTTAAATTGGGTTAGGTGTAATAATTAAGAGGGATCAAGCTATTGATTATCCACCTAAGCCAAAAGGGTACTTTTACGGATTTTTAGGCATAAAAATGCCTTCAATGACCATTTCGTTGACGCGAAGCAGCTCCTCAAAGTCCGGAATGTTGACATCTAGTGGTACTTTGATCAGCCTAGGGTCTTTCTTTTCGAAGGGTGGGGGAGTCTTGGATTGAAACAACATGCCCCAGAGTTGTGCGGAGCACGAATACAAAATACGCTCTGGCTCTAACTCCTCTACCCAAGGCGTGATACGCTCATTGATCTCCTCAAAAAAGCGCACAGTATTGGCCAAACGGATGCGGGAACCAGCCTTTGATTTACCACGGGTGTTGAGGTAGCTGATCTGAGACTTGCCGCGCTTATGGCGCTTCATATACTTTTTGATGGCCTTATGATGAACTACTTCCCCCTCTTCGAAATAGCCGATGGCCGCAGCTCCCGCTTGAACGAGAACGATCATGTAGGGGGGAATCCATTCTGGAACGCGATCGAGATAATCGTCAAGCGATTCTTCAAGCTCAATCGCCGGGAAAGGTAAAGGCAAACGAAACTCCCAATACACCTCTCGCATTGGCCCCAAAGACAATATCCTATGGCGTTTATGGTCCAATTCCACGCGTTCGACGGAGTCGGCCTCCTCCCTCAGAAAAGTCAGACTTTCGTCATAAGAATATCGCTCAGAGCGTTTCATGCTAGTTTTTGATGGATTTTTGTAGTCTGTTTGCACTGATATACGTCATCGGGATTTGTATCGTTTCTGACTACCTTATCGTATCGCCTCAAAAATACGATACAATTATGCGAATCCGAACCATTGCTATCCTACTCACGGGCTTATATTGTTTAGGCCTCACAGCTTGTCAAGAAATCCTCTTTGGTAAAAAAGCGAAAGGGCGAAATCTCCTCGAGTTAGTCGGGGATTATTATTTCAGCATGCAAGAAGGCACCAAAGATGAGGCCAGCGGCTTACTGGAATTCAAACACATAGGAAATTCTCAGTATGAAATTTGGTTAGAGAATAAGGCGGTATTTGCCGGGGAAATTGTGGCCCATGGAGATGATTACTTTATCAATTGGCCGGACTCTAATCGGGCTGGATATTGGCATATTTCCTCTTTTCGTTTGCAGGGCGATTCCGCTTATAATATGGTCTCCGCATTCCTAGATCCCGGCCAGCAACAAAATGCTATTGAGGTGGAAAAATACTTCAAGCGTTATGAGCTTGTAGAGCAGGAGGAAGGCGATATCGATTCCACATACTTTGTCAAAAATCGTCGTCGGGAGGTCTACAGAGCCTTCGAGGCGCTTAATGATCAGGCTATCGTTGAAGGGGCAGGGGTTTATTTACAAAAGCTTCATTCGCCTGATCCTGTGGAGGAGGCCGGCCTTGCCGAACGCTTAAACCCTATCCTACAGATTGGCCCGAATCCATTTGTTGATCATATCAATTTGACCTTAGCTGAATCTACCAGTTCAAGGATTACCCTCCTCAGTATTGAGGGCAAAATCCTACAACAAACGCAATTTGAAGGCAAAAGCTTTGGTTGGCAGCTCAAC